>CAYPTS010000048.1:0-15631 GCA_964413825.1 uncultured bacterium | reverse complement strand
CCCAGTAGACCGTGAGGTCGTTGCCCGTGTATGCGTTAGGTCCCGATGCCCCGTGTACGTCCATGATTTTTCCGAACTCGTTGGGCAGGGCGGAACCGGCGGCCTTTTGGTTCAACCTCCTGAACTTCTCCTCCAGTTTTTCCATCTTTTCTTCCCATGATGTTGTAGCGGTGCGATTCATCGCACTGTTTTTCGTAGCATAAATGCCACCGCTACATAAATATTGTCTGCGCGCTTTCAATATTTCCTCGTAAACCCTGTCCATTTCCTCGAAAACCTTCTTTTCCTCTTTCCAGTCGGTTGTACCGATTTTTGCGGTGCCGTTAAAGGCGAGGTGCTCTATGAGATGGCTGATGCCGGTTTCCCCGTATTGTTCGTCGACACTGCCGGTGTTTACCTGCACGTGGAATGTTGCTACCGGAGCGGTGTTGTCCTGCAGAATTATAAAGTGCATGCCGTTGGCAAGCGTGTGTTCCGTTATGCGGTTCTCATAATCGGCAAGCGTCTGCGGGTATGCTGCCGCCATGAATGTCAGAACCGCGCACAATGTTAAAATTCCTTTTCGCATCTTTCTATTATACCAGCAACAGGGTGAAAAATAAATTTGTGATTCTTGCAAAAAAAAAGTACAATGAAAAGTTATAGCAAGCAATGGAGAGAACAATAAATCTCCCTTCCGTTTTTCAAAAAGGGGAATTTCTGAATGTTTCCCCCTTTTGTAAAGGGGGACTAAAGGGGATTTTAGGAGGGAATAAAGAATGTCTATTCAAAAAACGGTTAAAGATTCTGCGGTAGCGAAGAAGATATGCGCGGTTCTTTTGACGGGGGTTTTGCTTGCGCTGGGCATCGCCTGCGGCGGAGGCGGCGGAAGTTCCGCGGTTGTCTGGCCTGTTCTTCCCGAAGGCACCCTTCACGTATACGAAGAAGGGCTGGATGGGGAGTATTATGATGTTTCCTTGCTGGATTACTTCACTCCGGGAGAGATATGGCAGTTCGGTTATTTTTTATGGTATAACTGCTACGGGGAAGACGGCTTTGTTTTTGTTGTTGAGCCGGATAACCCGGAAGAGGATGTTGCGCGGCTCTCCGTTGCGTTTCACCCGCGCGGCATGAACTGGACGCAGGAAACCTGGGATTTTATAAACGACCCTGAACATCCGGAAAACAAATTTCTTGTATATGAAGTTATGGAAGGGCTTGAAGGCGGCGGCATGGCAGGGATTATCGGAAATGCTGTCACGGTGGACTTCTATATAACCGCAGGCGGCGAGTATCAGAGGCAGATGAAAGAGGGCGCTCAGGAGATGGTGGATACCTACTACGGGATGATACCTTTGCCTGATTTAATAAAAAATTTTCTCCTGCCCAAGGAGCAGTTCCAGGCATACCTGAGCCAGCAGATTTACGAATCAACATATGTGGGAGGAGAGAGGCTCGGCGGTCCGGGCAATGGCGGTTTTAGCCAACTTGCGGCTATGTTGATTGAGCCTTGGAATTGGGAAAATATGGATTTTGTGGTCACGGTGGACATGATATCCGAACGTCCCAATATACAGGATATAGTTGCCGCGAGCGGCAGTACTTACCGTATAGGTTCTCTTGAAGAAGGAACCCGCATTTACGGCGGCTGGGGTACCGCAGTAAATTATATACTAACTGATTTTCCGGAAGAGATGGAAGGGTTTGATATTATCAGAACAAGGAGAGAAGATAGGGGCTGGACAATCGAAGACGAGGATTTCCTTTCCTTTAATCTCCTTCAGGATGCAACTGTTTACATGGCGGTCGACCCTGCAAATACCATACTGACGGCTTGGCTGACGGATAACGGCTGGGTTTTGCTCGACAGTGAAACAATCGATGTGGAAATGAACGTAGACCCGTTTACGCCGTTTACTTTCAGTCTTTATCAGAAAGATTATCTCGCGGGAACGATACTGCTTCCCGGAAACGGGGATATAAACACAATGATGTATTTTGTCATAGCGGATGCCGGAGAACCTCTTGTATATCCTGTCGGCCTGGATGTCTTTGTTACTGCCCACACGACGCTGATGGAGGATAATTCCGCGGACGCCGCCTTCTACTCGCCTTCGCTGAAGGCGGAGGGCGGCATTGTCTGTACCGGCATTGAGCCGGAAGGGGCGGAAATCCGGGGCGAACCCGTGGACCTCACGCACATTGACTTTGTGGAGAATTGTGACGCCAACATGTTTATAAATACCGAAGGAGGCGATTACGGCCTGCAGACGGCAGTGGATGCAGTGACAGACATCCAGTTTGTTGACCATATCATAAAAAACAACGGCTTCCGTCTTATAGATACCTACAATGACCTTGCGCCCGCATTCGGAGGGGACAGCCAGGTTCTTCAGGTGGAAAATATGCTCGGGTATCCCATGGGCGATTATTCCATGAGGGTGCCGCTGGATGAGAACGTACTTATATCTTTTGCAAACATGAACCTTCTCAACAGCCCCAACCTGATAGGAGTATACCTGAAGTCCATCGTAACGGATACCGGCGTACAGGTATGGAGAGACGAAGATACGCATAAGGGACTTAATTACACGGCTGTCAGGGATTACATCAGGGACAATGCGGTGTCTTACAGGTACTTCCTTTCCATGACAGGGACAGGCAACGAGATTTCTCTGATAGACCTTCTCAAGAGGATAGGCAACCGCAACGAGGGGGAACAGACGTTCAGGATTCTCGCGGGATTCGAGGATGGGACAAGTTTTGAGATATCCGCAGGCGCGTTTATACAGGACTATTTTACCAATGTCTATGACCCGGTTATCGGCGGCATACAGCCGGTATCGGTTCAGGTGTTTACAGGAGAAGTAAAGGAATAATCATGGCTGAAAATATTAAAATCTCAAAAGGGTACGGGATATTTTCAAGGAGCGTGGCGGACATGTCCAGCCCCGTCGTCCTGTCCGCCTTCTTTTTTGCGTTCGTTTGCACGAATTTCATACCCGACCCAATAAAGGCGTTGCAGGTATTCGCGGTTTGCCTTGTTGCGTATTCAATACTGCCTATTTTGTTTCTTCTCGGCGCCTACGCGGTTAAGTTCATACCGGATGTCCACCTTTACAAAAAAGAGGAGCGCAACAAGGTATTTCCGGCAATTGCTGTTTTTTATCTTGCGGGGCTCATGGTTCTTTACAAGATTGGAGCGCCGAAACTCGTCATAGGGCTGGCTTTTTCCACTACCGCCATCATACTTGTAATATGGTGGGTAAACCTTTTTTACAAGGTGAGCATACACATGTCCGGCATAGCGGGGATGCTTGTTGGACTGTTTTTCGTTTTCGACGCCCATGTAGCGACCCCGTTTGTGCCGTTTCTTCCGCTTGCCGGATGGGTGCGGTATCGCAACAAGGCGCACAGTCTGTCCGAACTGGCTGTGGGCGCGGTGACCGGCGCATCGGTTACGTGGTTTGTCATGACGTTTTTATTCGGCTGATGCCGGTTTCACAGCCAGAGGATGCGGTCGATTAGTTTGTTAAGAAAATCATAAACAGGTTTTCTTTTTTCTTCCGGCAGGACTTTCCAGAGGTTGTCGGCAAAAAAATCCAGGATTTCGGATAATCGAAATCGCTGTTTGAAGTAAAAACGCTTTCTCCATACTTGCAGTTTCTTTCTCACCAGATAAAGGAGTGTTATTTTTACGTTGTCCATTTTCCGCACCTGTCGCCCCAGCGGGCGACTATTTCCCCGTTTTCTTTTTCAACGGACGTGATTTCGCATCTGTTCGGACAATCCGGACAGTTGAATCCCTTTGTTATAAAATGTACCCTGCTCACCTCAAATCCGCAAAAACCTGTAGGAGTTTTTTTCTGTTCTACGTGATGCCGGGCCAGTATGGCCGCTCCTATTGCTCCCATGGTGAGGAAATATTCGGGTACGTTGATTTTGTGTCCGAGTAGTTTTTCAAAGGCCGTTTTTATGCCCGAGTTGGCGGCGACTCCGCCCTGGAAGATGAAGGGCGGCTCCAGTTTTTTCCCTTTGCAGAGATTGTTAAGGTAATTCCGGACCAGCGCCTCGCACAGGCCGTTGATAATGTCCTGTTTTGAGTATCCCATCTGCTGTTTGTGAACCATGTCGGATTCGGCAAACACGGTACATCTTCCCGCTATGGCTACGTCGGTGCGGGAAAGAGCGGCATATTTTCCGAACTCTTCTATGGGAATGCCCAGACGGTGCGCCTGATGGTCTAAAAAAGAGCCGGTGCCTGCGGCGCATATGGAGTTCATCGTAAAGTCCGTTATGATACCGTCTCTCATGAGTATTAGTTTGCTGTCCTGCCCGCCTATTTCAAATATTGTTTTTACGTCCGGTATAAAATGCGATGCGGCTATGGCATGCGCGAGTATCTCGGTTTTTGCAACGTCCGCGCCCACAAGGGATTTCACCAGGTATCTTGCCGACCCCGTGGTTCCTACCGCTTTTATCATCGGGCTGGCCGGGCCGAAGTTTTTTTGAATATTTGCCAATCCTTGCTGAACCGCATGTATTGGAGAACCCTGCGTTCTTTCCCATGTAGAATATACGAGTTCCGTTTGCTCGTTAACTATGGCGAACTTGATGGAGACGCTTCCTATGTCAATCCCCATATAAAGATTTTCGCCTTTTCTGTCTGCAATGTTATCAGTTCGCATTTGCAAGTTTTTTCTCCTTTACCCCGAACTCTTACACGCTAAGATTTCTTGTGAGGGGTTATGATTTTGTCTCTTTTCCTCCGCCTTATAAGGTCAACGTACGCTTCAAGGCGGGTTACCAGTCCGGATTCCCCGGAGTGTTCGTCAAAACTGAAAAAGAAAGGCGGCATTTTGAAAACGCCTTTTCCGTACCAACTGTTTATAATCGCTTTTGCTGTGATTTCGGGCATACAGGTGAAGGGATAAATGTGCACGAACCCGTCAAAACCCTCCCGTGCCTGCATGATATACTCGCCGAGTACCCATATTGCTTCTCCGCCTATGTCCATCTGCAAACTCCCGATGTTCTTGTGTTTTTTGCTCAGATATTCAAGATATTTTCTGCCGAAATTGACGTGCAGTTTATGTTTTACCCAGTCGTGCATGCTGGTTCCCATGTGTACTTCACAGCCCATCTCCCCGAGTTTCTTTTTGATGCCGTGGTTCGAAAATTCATCGAGAAGTACGAATATTTCTCCGGTCAATCCTACGACGAGCACCTCTTCTTCGGGCTGCCTGCGCGGGATTTCTTTGAACTCCTTC
Source organism: uncultured bacterium (assembly GCA_964413825.1). Classification (GTDB taxonomy): domain Bacteria; phylum Ratteibacteria; class UBA8468; order B48-G9; family JAFGKM01; genus JAFGKM01. The sequence continues at coordinate 10,382 of CAYPTS010000048.1, read as the reverse complement.
GCTATGCGGCGCCTTGCTTTTTTAATGGCAGGAAACGTCTTTGCTTCGTCTATTACAGCCAGGGATTTTTTTAAAGCGCGCGTCGTATCGCCCCTGTGTTTTTCATAGCACCGGGTTTTTCCCTCAAGTTCTTCCGCCATGGCCACGAGGTAAGATTTCATCAGGAAAACTCTTATGGTGCGCATGACGTTTTGCATGGAGGTAAGGGTTTTGTCTTCGCATATCGACCTGAGGAAATCAACCCATTCAAAGGTTAGAAGGTCTCCCTGGGGCAGATGCCGCATCTCGAATTTGTACCCCATGTCTTTCAGTATGCGTTCCTGCACCGCGTAGTAAAAACCCAGGCGGCACGGTCCGCAGTCTGTAACCATGGCGATATTTTTCACTCCTGCATCCAGCGCCTGAATCATGTTGGAAAGAGTCGTCTTGAAAGGAAAACATACCCATTCGGGAGAGTTCCTCAGCCCTTGTTCCATTTGGTGCGTGTTGTTTCCATCGGGGATATAAACCCGGGCCCCCATGCCTTCACAAAGAGACTTGAATGCAGGCCAGTTGTTGCCCATGTGCGGGAAAGATATTAACATTCTGTTTTCTCCCCCGCGGTTTTTCTGAAAACCACCATGTCGACAAACGATTCTATGCGGGTTATCAATCCTGTCTGCCCGGCATGTTCGTCAATTACCATGCAGATATAAGGGATGCCTGTCAGTTTTGCGTTTCTCGTGGTTATTTCGTCTATGAGCGAATCGGGCCCGCAGCAAAAACTGCATAGAAAGATGATTCCGTCAACGCTCCGTTCTTCAAACAGGTAGTTCAGGGCGGAAAGGATTTCTTCTTCGTTGCCCCAGTAATTTTTAAGGGATTTATTGATGCTGGTTTCTCCCTTGAAAATCCATGAAGGCAGGTTTTCCAGCACTACCGGCTTGATTTCCATCTTCTCCAGTTTGGCCAGTAAATCCATGTTTATAAATGTGTCGTGTATATTATACCCGTGGCCGATGACCGCAATTTCCGCTTTTGCCCCGGGATATTTTTTTTCAGGGGGATTGCCTGTTTTTTCGCTGGCCATTTCCAGAGACTCGTCAAACGAGTACCCTTTCTGCATCGCCGTTAAAAACATCTTGTAGCCCGCGGCCGCTTTTTCATAAGCGTTTTTTATCGCCGGAAACTTCTTTCCCAGTTGCTTTCCCGTTTCGCATGCGGACTGAAATTTGGGCTTTTTCTTCATATCCACGGACATCTCTACGATAGTAGGAAGATTTTCAACCGTTGCCCTGATAATATCCGGCAGGGCGAGAAACTTGGGGCACATGTAAGTATCGGTGGAAGTGGAAACGTATCTTGGTATAAACACGTAATCCGGTTTTTTTTTGAGAACGGCCGTTAAGTGTCCGTAATAAAGTTTCAGCGGTATGCAGATTTCGTCAATGGCATACCTGTTGCCTTCTTTCAGGAGTTCATTGTTTGTCCTGCCGCTAAGTACGACTTCCAGTCCGAGTTCCTCGAAAAATATCTTCCAGAAAGGGAAATACTTGTAGTACAGCAAAGCCCTCGGAATTCCCATCTTTTTTTTCTTGTCCATACAGCAATTATTCTATAGAAAACAATCCATGCAGTCAAACAGGCATTGTTTTTTTTTCGTTTATGCCGTATACTATCGCAGTTATGAAAAGAATACTTTTTACAATGACGTGCGGGCCTTATCCGGATATAGACAAAACCGACAGCATGGACCTGTATACCAGCAGGCTGACCAAAGGGCAGGAACTGTTCACGCTGAAAAGTTATTATCCGGCGCTGCCCGTTTACATCCTTGCGCAAAACGTATCCATACCTTCGGTTGCGCTTGAATACCCCACCTTTGAAGAGTTTGTAGAAGAGGTAAAAAAAGGGTATGACTATATCGGTATTAACTTCAACACCATCTTTTTTGACAATACGTACAGAATGTGCAAAGCCGTCAGGGAACTTTCTCCCCGGACCAAAATCATACTCGGAGGATACGGCGTTACCTGTCTCAAAGAAAACTTCCAGGAGGAGAAAGAACTTCTGGGAATGGTTGATTACGTATGCCACGGAGAAGGCGTGCGTTTTGTCAGGGAACTTCTGGGAGAGCCTCTGGACGGAGAAATCCGGCAGGAATTTCCCACATCCTACATATATTCAATGGGACAGAAGATAGGGTTCGACAATGTCATCTCGGCGCTCGGCTGCAGGGGCGCCTGTGAGTTTTGCTGCACGTCCGCGTTTTTTGACTATAAAAAGGTGCGGCTTGTAGGTCCCGAAGCGCTCTGGAAAGACATAAAGGGAAAACTTCTGCAGGATAATTGCGAATTCGTCTGGATATACGACGAAGATTTCTTTGCGGATGCCGACTATGTGCGTGAAATGGCGAAACTTATAAAGGAAGACCGGGAAATACCTCCTGAAAAAGTGGCATGGGCCGGGTTCGGAAGTATCCGCAGCGTTTCCCAATACGATGTTGAAGAACTCGTTGAGATGGGTGTCAGCGCAATATGGATAGGGGTTGAGTCCAAGTTCTCCAACCTGCCGAAGAGGCAGGGACGGGACGTAAAGGAGGTTTTTGATTCTTTGAGAGAATCCGGAATCCAGACGGTAGGTTCCTTCATTATCGGCTGGGACTTCCAGACGGATGAAACCGTCATTGAAGACATAGACTACTTTGTCGGTCTGCAACCTACTTATACCCAGGTTTCAAGTCTGATGCCCTGTCCCGAAACCAGGCTGTGGAACCGGTTGAAGAGCGAAGATAAACTTTACACCGAAGGTTTCCGGTGGAGCAAGCACCATCTCTATTCCATTATGCACAGGCATACCAGTATAAAAGACGAAGATATCCTGAAATATGTCAACCTCACGCAAAAAACACTTTATTATAAAAACGGGCCTTCCTTGTTAAATACATTTGAGGTAAATCTGAACGGGTATGTGAAATGCAACGGGAGCGCGAATGAAAGGATAAGAAAAAGGGCGTTAAAACACAGGTGCTGGTGCCATAAGATGTTTCCCGTCCTGCTCGCCCTGAGCGTTTATGCACCTTCGCCTGCGGTTAAAAACAGGGTGAGGATACTGCACCGCAGATATATTAGCGAATTCGGAACCCCCTTGCTTTTGTCGCAACTGACGGCTGTTCTCTTCCTGTGCTATGTGTCCATCGTCAAGTTGAAATCTTCTTTCCCGATAAAAATAAAATCGCGGAAGCGGAAAAGATATACGAGGCGGTATGCCTATAATGGCGCTGAATAGGATTGTTTATAAAATTTCTTCTCTCGTCTGCCATCAGCATCCCGAAAGATGCCTTGAAATAGGCGGCAGACTGCTTCCTTTATGTGCGCGCTGCACCGGTATATATGCCGGATTTCTGCTGGCATTCCTCGCTGTCTGGATTTATTCGGCAAGAAACAGGTTTCCCGGGTGTGAAAAACAGGTTTGCCTTCTCGCCGGGTTTATTCTGCTGGCGTTTATCGCCGAAGGTTTTCTTTCATGGAAAAATCTTGCGTGTGCAGGAAACAACCTGAGATTTCTTTCAGGGCTTTACGGTGGGGCATCCCTTGGCATACTGGTTTTTCATCTTCTTAATTCTTTGCTGACGAAAAAAAACTACTTTACAAAAACGAAATTCACGTTGAAAAACTTTTTTTGCCTTCTGGCGTTTCTTTTTTCTTTTTTTGTTTTCGCGGCATACTCCGGCATCCCGCCTACTTTCTATCTGCTTCTGGTTTTCAGTTTCGGCGGCCTGCTGTTTGCTTATGCTGCGGTGAACCTTGCTGTAGTTTTGGCATTCACGGGAAACCTGACGCATAAAACATCCCGCATTAAAATCGCCGGTTACATTTTGGTTCTTGCCTCAGTCGAATTTTTAATTTTGCATTTGTTTCGCTCGTGATGGGCATATTTTCCCTTCAATTTGACCGGAATCCTCTTAAAACGTACAATAATGACGTTTAACAAGGAGGTTTTTATTGCCATGATTTATAAATTGTTCTTACCATGTATGTTGTTATTGTCTGCAGGTACAGGACTGTTTCCCGAAACCGTATCGGCGCCGGACGTTATGAAAAAGATGGAGCAGAACCTGCGGGGCGGCACCAGTTCGGGCAGTTTGAATATGGAAATCGTTACGCCGAACTGGCGGAGAACCATAGGGATAGATTTCCATCTTTCCGGCGCTGAAAATGCGCTGGTCAAAATAACCGCTCCCCCCAAGGAAGCCGGCATAGCCACCCTGCGTCTGGGAAATGTAATATGGCAGTACATGCCCAGTGTGGAGAGGACGATAAAAATTCCGCTTTCAATGATGATGCAGCCATGGATGGGCAGTAATTTCACCTATGACGATATGATGAAGGCGACTACTCTCGTCAACGACTACCGTCACAGACTCGTAGGGACGGAAATTATTGACGGACTGAAGTTCCGGAAGATAGAATCGGTTCCAAACCCGGGGGTGCCGGTTGTCTGGGGAAAGCAGGTTTTTCTCGTGGGCGCCGACTACCTGCCGAGGCGGCAGGAGTTTTACGATGAAAAAGGACGCCTTGTGAAGGTTCTCGAGTTTGCGGGTTTTAAAACTATGGGAGGCAGGACGTTCCCCTCCGAATGGAAGATGACCGACAGGAGCAGGGAAGGAAATTTCACGCTCCTGAAGTATGAAAAGATACAGTTTGATGTTCCCGTGCGGCCGGATACGTTTTCACTCCGCAGTTTAAAAAGATGACAGATAAAACCTTCATTCTGATTGCCTGGCGCAACGTGAGAAGAAACGTCAGGCGGTCGGCCCTTACCGTGTTGATTGCCTCAATCGGTCTTGCCACGCTTATCATTTCAAACGCCCAGTACGACGGGTTTCACGAAAAAATGATAGAAAACGCCGTGCGCATATTCATGGGGCACGTGCAGGTTCATGCCGACGGGTTTCACAAAAATCCCACGGTTGACAAGTTTTTCCTGCCGGACGAAGAAAAACTTCTTGAGGGCGTCCCTTACGTAAAGGCATATGCAAGGCGGGTGCGGTTTCAGGCGCTGGCAAGCACGGCAACCAACTCGCAGGCGGTGCTTGTTGCCGGCATAGACCCCGGCAGGGAAAAGGAAGTTACCATCCTTGAACGGTCGGTGCTCGAGGGGGAATACCTTTCCGCGGACCCGGGAAAAACGCACGACTGCCTTGTGGGAGAGTACCTGTTTGCAAATCTGCATATGGAGATGGGGGAGAAACTGGTGCTTATGTCCCAGTCGTTTGACGGGGCGCTGTCGGCGGACGCGTTCCGCGTGGCGGGCGTCTGCAGGACCGGCAACCCCGACATTGACAGAGCATTCGTCTGGATACCTATCGTTTCCGCTCAGGAGATGCTGAATTACGGGGATAACGTATCGGAAATTGCCATACTTGCGGACAGCTCCGAAAATGTGGAGTCGGTCAAAAGGAGTATAACGGGGCGTGCCGGCGGGCAAAAACTGGAGGTTCTCGACTGGAAAGAGGTCGCTCCGGATATCGTACAATTGATAGCGCTGGACATAGCGATGCAGAGGATTCTGATGCTGATAATAGCAATAATCGTTGCCGTTGCCGTTATGAACGCGATGCTTATATCCATACACGAGCGGTTTGCGGAATTCGGGATAATGTCCGCAATCGGAACGCGCCCCGGGCAGATTGTGGGTATGGTGCTCTGGGAATCGTTTTTCCTCGGACTTCTCGGTATAGCGGGAGGACTCATCGTTACCTCCCTTGCTCTGATATTTTTCATGACGCACGGGGTGAATCTCGCTTCCTTTGCCGCCGGGGTATCCAGGTTCGTAGGCCTTGAGACGAGGATATTCCCGGTTTTGAGGGCAAAGCAGATAATTTTTTCGTGTATTTTTGTACTGGCGAGTTCGACTATTGTTTCCATATTTCCCGCGCTCAAAGCGGCGCGGATGGATACCATAAAGGCGATACGTCATTTGTAATGGATAATATTATAAATCTTGAGGACGTTTACAGGGTGTACGAAGGGGAATTCAAGGTTGCCGCGGTTGACGGCATAAACCTTGCCATAGAGAGCGGTGCGTTCTGTTGTATCGCGGGCCCGTCCGGCTCCGGTAAAACCTCCCTGCTGAACCTTATCGGCGGCCTCGACCGGCCGACGTCGGGAAAGATTTTCATAGACGGCGAGGACATAACCAAATTCAGCAGGACAAAACTTTCGGTTTTCCGCCTGAAAAAACTCGGATTCGTTTTCCAGGAACTCAATCTTGTGCCGGTACTTACAGTCAGGGAAAACATAGAATTTCCCCTCCTGCTTCAGGGTTGGGACAGGGAAAAACGGCGCATGGCTGTTGATGCGGTCTTGAAGGAACTGGGGATTGAAAAAATGGCCGAACGCAGGCCTTCCGCAATGAGCGGCGGGCAGCAGCAGCGCGCGGCAGTGGCGCGGGCGGTTGCTGCCAACCCCGCGCTCGTTCTTGCGGACGAGCCGACCGCAAACCTCGATTCACAAAATTCGCGTATTTTAGTACAATTGATGAAGCGCCTGAACGCGGAAAAGGGAATCACTTTTATTTTTGCCTCCCACGACGAATCGGTGCTGAAAGAGGCGCGGCAGGTTATTTATCTGCGGGACGGCAGGATAACGTAGAAAAGGAGAATGCAATGGGTATAAAAAAAGCGGCGCTAATACCATTTTTATTATTGTTATGTATTGCGTCGGAGGGACGGGCGGAAAACACGGAGAGCCTTCTTTCGGTTTCCGGTTCCTACAGGGGCATCGGTTCGTACATGGATTTCCCGCTGGATGATTCTTATACGGATTTTTTCAACCGCCTGCGCATACGGTTGGACCTGAATCTGGGGGAATACATGAGCGGGGTTGTCGAGTACGACCTTGAGGCGCACATAGGGGATTTTGCGGGAAGCGCTCCGTTTGTTATCTCCGAACGCATGAAATACGAGCAATATCTTGGTTTGGATGGCGTTCTTGAGGACAGAGATGATTTCTATGCGAGGCACGCGCTGTACAGGGGGTATGTTAACCTGCGCCTGCCGAATGCGGACATAAAGGCGGGTAGGTTTGCGATAGACTGGGGAAATGGCAGGGCGTTCAACCCGACAGACCCGTTTTATCCCGTCAACCCGCTTCTTTTTGAACGCGACGAGCGCACCGGCGCGGATGCGGTGGGTGTTGATTTGATGCTGGGCGGCGCTTCAACCCTGTCCGCGGTTGTATCCGGAATGGGCAAGAGAGGAGAAAAAGTGCAGGCCGCGCGGTTCAGAACAAACGCCGGCGGTACAGACATCGCCCTTACAGGTTTTTTCGACAGTGATTTTTCCGCTGGACTGGATGTTTCCCGTACTTTGTGGAACACTGAGTTTCACGCCGCTTTAAGGTACGTAGAAGACGGGGATACCGAATGGATTGCGGGCATGGACAGGGCGTTCGCAAATACTTTTAAAATCGGTTTTGAATACTACCGCAACAATGAGGGGACAGGCGACAGGGATAACTACGAGTGGCTGGACTGGTTTGACGGGAAGAGGCAGTTTCTTGCAAGGGACTACCTGTTCGGATGGATGGATTTTGAGATTACCCCGCTGGTGCGGTGGCAGACGTATTCCGTGGCTAACCTTACCGACGGCGGCATATACGTCAACCCGCTTGTAAAATACTCAATGACCGCCAACACCGATTTGGAACTTGGCTACGTGTATTTCGAGGCGGATACAGGCGACGAGTTTTTCTTGTATCCTGAAACTTGGTACTTGCAGTTCCGCCTCTTCTTCTAATCCGGCTGATTTCATCCGGACAACTTCGTTGGCATCGTCGTCAACTTCGGCGGCGTATAAGAATACGCCTTCTTGCATTCTCCTTGCCGCCTTGTTCTCCGGCGAACTTAGCCGGATGTCTGGAGTATCTTGTCTAATCCGGCTGATTTCATCCGGACAACTTCGTTGGCACCGTTGTCAGCCTCTTGTGGGAGAGGTCTCCCGACCTCGAAACCGGCATCGGGAGATGCCTCCCACAGGTAAATTAATTTTTACCGGACCTGGACGGGAAAGATGTATTCCCCGTAACCGTCTATATACTTTACGTGCGGCCCGTCTTCTCTTAGTGTAACCGTTCCCATCTCCTCTCCGCCCGCGGTTTTTACATATCCAATGACAGGCCCTTCCAATTCAAGCGCCGTGACGGACAATTCGCTGGAAAGAGACAGTTTCATGCCGGTCTGGTTTGTGAATTCCGCTTCGAACGTGCCGTAGTCGCTTTCCCACAAGCTTATCTCCTCTGCGGCAAGGTCCGACGTTTCCGGGAAGATATAGGTGCCTCCGCCCTGCAAAAATACCGTCCTGCCGTCAGGTGTCGTTGCTCTGTAGCCGGTGGAACTGCCGAACGTTATGGCGTTTTCCGCCGACTGGCTTGCAGAGAGAAGAACCGTAACGGTTCCCATTCCGGTTCTTGAAACCGTGCCGTTGAAGACAGCGTTCCACTGCGCATAGTTGTCCGCTGTCCAGTCCCCGAGCGGGTCGTAGGTTGCCGCGTTTGCCAGTCCCGCGGTGAGCGAGCCGGTCAGCACTGCCGGCGCATCGCTTTCCAGTTCGGTTATTGTGCCGTTGACAACGAGAGAATCCGGCAGGAAAGAAAAGCTTTCTTCCGCCATGGCGGAGTTGAGGACGAAGGTAGCCGCAATACTGCCTTCTATCTCCGCGCTCGCACCGAGCGTGGTCGTGCCGTTTGACACAATCCGGGTCGGATAGAATACATCGTCCGTTATCCGTAGAGTCGCGACAGTAGTGCCTTCGCTCTGCATTAAAATATATTCTTCCACTGGCATTGCGTGAATCTCGCCAGAGACAACGCCGGTGGTAACCGTCGATTCCCCTTCCATAGTCAGTGTGAGGGTGCCCTGTTGAAGAAGCGACTGGAAGGTGCCGTTGAGGGATGCGTCGATGTCAACCGATACGGCTGTCTGTCCGAAAAGAAAGCTGCCGGCAACGGTTCCCTCGAGAGGGAAGACATCCAAAACGCGCAGAAAATAATCCATGTCGGATTCGCCCGGATTTTGTTCAGGGAATGTTGTATCGCCGGCGTAGGCGATTGTTCCCTGTCCGAGAATTGCGGTTTCTTCAGTTTGAATGACCGGCTTTTCCATTTTAAACGTAAGCGTTATCTCGTCTTCCGCAGGTTCCGCATAGGTGAAGGTTACCGTGACTCCGTCAATCACAACCGCCTGCGGGGTTCCGCCGAGCAGGGCGGAAACGTCAACCTGCATTGCGGCTTTTATCAGAATGTAGATTCTTTCCGGAAGTTCATAAGGAAGGTGTGCCTGTATGTCTTCGGCTACCTTGTTGTAAAACGGGTCGAGTATTCCGGGAGCGCCGGAGCCGCTGTAGTTGTAGAGAAGAAGGGATGTATCCCTTATGTCGCTTACCAGTTCTTTCGCTCTGGCGAGCCCGCCAAGGTCAATCCCGGGGTCGTAAGAGGCGTCCGTAATGATTGTAAGCGTATCGTCTATAAAAGTTTCATAAGTGCCGTTTATTCCGGACTCGTTACTGTCGCCTGTCAAAAATCTATCCAGCGCCGTTATCAAGTCGTTTCCGGTTCCATCAAGTGTCATGTTGTCTAAAAGGTCGGCAACTATCGCGTCAATCGCGGTATCCATGTCTCCGGCGTGAAAGTCATTCGCATACTGCGACAGCATCGCCGCGGCCAGTCCGTATTCCAGCTGGGACCTGAGAGCGGAGGCCGTTTTGTCCGTGTCTGTAGCCAGCGCGGGGTCTGTCCCCAGTATGTTGGCTGTGCCTGCGATGTAAGAGGCGACAGCGTTTGCCTGTTCTATTGTAAGTTCATCCGGCGTCCCGAGAAGTTGAAGCCACAGCCTGTACGATATTTCGGTAAACGGAGTTACCATTGCCGATATCGAACCGCTTACGTCCGGCACCAGCGCATGAAGAAGGGTGTTGTCTTTTTCATTGCCGGTCGCTTCGTCCGTATATGTCCCGCCTGCAAGTGCCACCATGACGTTTCCGGAAAACCCTGCCAGAGTTGCTGTGTATTTTCCGTCGTTGTCCGTTATCGCTGTGCCAAGTTGAGCCATGCCTTCAAGGGTATTGCCCGCCAGTCCGTAAACCGTGACGTCTCCCTGCATAACCGGGCCCTTGAACCCTGTTCCTGCCGTTGTGTTAACGGCCGAGCTCGAACCTCCTCCGCCGCATGCAATTCCAAGCGCGAGTAAAAGTCCTGCCAATCCTATTCCCGCCAGCAACTTCACAATCTTTTCTTTTCGCATGGTCCCTCCCTTTACAATATATAATACACCTCTTTATTTCGCTGTCAAAAAAAATTTGACAAAAAAATTCAGGCGTGTAAAATATATTCAGAGTTGTCATT
>CAYPTS010000047.1:0-15805 GCA_964413825.1 uncultured bacterium | reverse complement strand
ATGGCCCTCAAGACAGGCAAGGGGCTGGTCATAACTGAAACGAACGGGAAAGACGTTCTTTACAGCGAAAACTACGCATGCACCGAGTGCAATACGGGATTTGAAGAGTTGTCCCCGCGCATGTTTTCCTTCAACAGCCCGTACGGCGCCTGCTCTGAATGCAAGGGGCTGGGATTCCTGATGAAGGTTGACCCTGAACTGGTTATCCCGGATAAGACAAAGACATTCAGGGATGGCGCGATTAAACCGTGGCAGGATGCCGGCGGCAGAGGCCTGTTTCTGTATTACAGGAGCCTGCTAAGGGGCATACTGCGCTCTCTCAATAGGAACATCGACGACAGGCCGTGCGACCTCACGAAAGAAACGCTCAACGTCATATTATACGGTTCGGAAGAACACGACTTCGAGGGAATACTGCCCAACCTTGAACGCCTGTTCCACCAGACCGAAAGCCAGTACAGGAAAGACGAGATAATGAAATATATCCGGGAAGTAACGTGTCCCCTGTGCAAAGGAGGACGGCTGAAAAAGGAATCCCTTGCGGTGAGCGTATCCGGAAAGTCCATCATGGAGGTTGCCGCGCTGAGCATAAAAGAAGCGAAGAAGTTTTTCGGAGGCATGAATCTAAGGGAACGCGACAGAGTTATCGCCAAACAGATATTGAAGGAAATCATCAGCCGCCTGACTTTCATGGAGGAGGTCGGGCTCGACTACCTCACGCTCGACAGGATGACGCATACCCTTTCCGGAGGCGAAGCGGAAAGGATAAAACTGGCGACGCAGATAGGCTCCGGATTGGTCGGGGTCATATACATACTTGACGAGCCCACGATTGGACTTCATCACAGAGATAACCTGAAACTCATTAATACCCTGAAACAGTTGCGGGATATAGGCAACACCGTCGTGGTGGTGGAACACGACGAGGAGACCGTCAGAAACGCCGATTACGTGGTTGACCTTGGACCTGGGGCGGGCAAGCACGGAGGCAAGGTAATATCGCAGGGCACGCCGGCGGAAATAATCAGGGACGCAAATTCCGTAACCGGGCAGTACCTTTCGCAAAAGAAAAAAATACCCGTGCCTGAAAAAAGAAGGAAGGGAAACGGCAAACACCTGCAGATACTTGGCGCACAGCACAACAACCTGAAAAACATCAACGTAACCATCCCCATGGGAATGTTCGTGTGCATCACCGGGGTTTCGGGTTCGGGCAAGAGCAGTCTCGTGGAAGACATCCTCTACAAGGGGCTGAAGAAGATTCTCTACAACTCGAGGGAAGAACCCGGAAAACACTCTGCAATCATAGGCGTGGAAGAGATAAACAAGGCAATAGTCATCGACCAGTCGCCCATAGGACGCACCCCGCGCTCCAACCCGGCAACCTATACCAACGCATTCACGCACATACGGCAGTTGTTCGCCAACACGGAAGAAGCGCGCATACGAGGCTACAAACAGGGCAGGTTCAGTTTCAACGTCAAGGGCGGCAGGTGCGAAGCGTGTACCGGAGAAGGCATCACAAAAATCGAGATGCACTTTTTGCCGGACGTGTTCATACCCTGCGAAATATGCAAGGGCACCAGATACAACCGCGAAACGCTCGAGGTAACCTACAGGGGCAAGAACATATCAGAGGTACTCGACATGAAGATAGAGGACGCCCTTGACTTTTTCTTTAGGAACCCGTCCATAAAAGACAAACTGCAGACCCTTTACGACGTCGGACTGGGATACGTGGAACTGGGACAGTCCGCAACGACGCTTTCCGGAGGCGAAGCGCAAAGGGTGAAGTTATCCTCGGAACTGTCCCGCAAGGGCAACGACAGGACGCTTTACATCCTCGACGAACCCACCGTGGGACTGCATACCGCGGACATATCTAAACTTCTCGGCGTTCTCAACAGCCTGGTGGAAAAAGGCTCCACGGTTCTCCTGATAGAACACAACCCGGACGTGATAAAGTCCGCCGATTACATAATAGACCTGGGGCCCGAAGGCGGGGACAAGGGCGGGCACGTCGTTGCGGAAGGAACTCCGGAGAAGATAGCAAAATGCAAAAAATCCCACACCGGACAGTTTCTCAAATCCATCCTAAAATGAAATTGATTTTTATCTGTATCATTCTTTAACAACTAAAAAGCAACCGGCCGCCTGTTTTTCACTGATTCCAGAGATTTAAAAACCATCGCAAGACTCTTCATATTATCCTTGACGCCGGTTTCAGGTTCCCTGTCTTCCGTTATCGCCCTGTAAAACTCATACAAAGAAAAGGACTGGTCTTCCCTTTCAAGCGGCAGGGGCGTTATTTCCCGTTGTTCCCCTCCGCCGAGAAACCAAATCTTTTCGTCTTTCCAGAAAAGAGTGCCCTTTTCCCCGTAAATTTCCCAGTCTCCGGCCCACGTTGTATCTTTTCCCCTGCTTACCCAGCTGCCTGAATATACAATATGTATATCCTCTGTCAATTCAAGGAAAAGATTCAACACGGCATCGCCCTTAAACCAGCTCCAGCCGGGATTGAAACTTTCCGCATAAACCTTTAAGGAATCCTGACCTGTTATATATCTCATAAGGTCAAAATGATGGATAGCCATGTCAATCAGGAGAGGGTATTCCATCTCAGTCCTGAACCCCGGAAACTGCGGACCTTTTTGAAAATCTATGACGACATAACTTATTCTCCCCGCTATGTTCTCTTCAATAAGTTTTCTCACGGTTCTCGGCTGGCTCTTGTACCTGGCACTCTGGCTCACCATGAGTTTTCTTCTGTTCTTTTCTGCCGATTTCAGCATTATTTCCGCATCCTCCATGCTGTCGGAAAGAGGTTTTTCAACGAGCACGTCAAGTCCTGCTTCCATCGCCGTTACGGAAACTTCCTTATGAACTTGCGGCGGCGTGACGTTAAGCACCGCATCCGCAGATATTTTCCGCTCAAAACATTCTTCAACGGCAGTAAAACACTTTTCTTCAGGCAGACCATACTCTTTTGCCGCATTAAGGAGATTTTCCCTGTTTACATCCACAATACCCGCAATCTCCCATTCGGGAGCATTTTTTACGGCATTAATCCATCTCTTTCCAAATCCCCCCACCCCCACCTGCACAATCTTTAGTTTTGCCATAGCCGTATCCTTTTGACATCCTGTTTTTTTTATAACAGCGGTTCCAGCAGGTTAATCGCTTTCTTGATATCTTCTATCTGTTGAGGTCCTTTTATCTCCCGCTCAATGGTTACCGGCATTGCATATCCGCATTGCTTCAAACGTCTGAGAAGAACGGGGAAGTTTACCATACCCTCGCCAAGCGGCATCTCTTTTCCGAGAATTTCCCCCCTGTTAGGCCAGATGCCGTCTTTTGCGTGCATACCCTTTACCCGCTTGCCGAAAATTTCTACTGCATCAAGAGGATTTGCCTTCCCGTACAGTATAAGATTTGCAGGGTCAAGATTAATCCCTGCATTCTCCATTCCTATATCCTTAATAGTTCTCTTTAAAGTTGAAGGAAGTTCCTGCCCTGTCTCAAAACAAAATATCTGTTTGTTTTTATCGCAATGCTCGAGAAATTCCCTCATCAGCGGAATAAATGATGTATAAACAGGGTCTTTCTCGTCGTCCGGAATAAAACCTATATGAGCCGCAACAAATCCTATTCCCATATCCCTTACAATATCTGAAAATTTTTTTGCCATCGCAAGCCGCTCCTCCCGAAAAGCAGGCGCAACCAGGCCCATTGTCGCCGGACCGTCTTTAAGGTTGTAATACTGTCCTCTGAACGTAAAAAATATGCAGGAAATCTCAACACCGTTTTTTTCAGCCATCTTCGGGACGGAAGAAAAATCTCTTTCTTCCAGAACGTCTTCCACCGCAAGGCTTACCTGGCATGTGGGAATTCCCAAAGAGGCAACTTTTTCAAACGCTTCCGAACCTGTGTTATACATCTTGGCGATTAACCCTAACTTCAGTTTTTCCATTCTGGTCCCCTGCTTCTGCTTCAGTTATCTCTGCCATTTATTTATAATGTCAAGGATAAGGCGCATCTTCATCAAGGCATTTCCCGGAATATCCTCGGTTATTCCGAATATCACACGGTTAACGGGTATTCCTTCTCCGAGCATCTCCATCGTATATCTCGCAACTTCTCCGTCTGAGGCAAGAAACACAGAAGAAGGAAAATTGAGCCATATGATTTTCCGTTTCCAAATCCGCAGGGCTTCCTGCAAAGAAATATCCCCTTCCGGAGGAGGAGTAAAGCCTTCAATTACCTCCACGTCGGATTCTTTAATGGATTCTTTGAGGCCATTGAGTTTCCCGTCCATATGCACGGCAACTGTTTTCCCTGCTTCCCCGAGCAGTTTGACATACCTGTTGTAGGACGGAACGTAATATCTGGCAAAGCGGTCGGCACCTGCCATATCCGCGCTGATGCTGTCTCCGAGAAATATCACTTCCGCGGGAGACGATGCAAGAAGAAGCCATGATTCCTTGTCCTTTTTCTCAAGGGCGTCACATAAAGAAAGAACCCTTTCTTTCATATCATAAAAATCGTAACTGAAACGCTCCATCCCTATCCAGTAAAGCATCAACTTCTGCATTGGAGTGGCTTCGCTGCATGCCGCAACGAGTCCGTCTTCCCCCATATTTTCCGAAGATACATGAAACCTGTCATAAGCAGGATAATATGTCGTGTTTTTCACGAAGTATTCCATTACGGCATAATCTTCAGCGCTCTTAATGAAAAACTCCTTTTTCCACAAACTACCGTTCTTTTTCTCAAAAACCTGGTAAACATTTCCTTTGGGCGTTGCAATATCATCACGGACGTAACAGATGCCTTTTTCTTTATACTCCAGACGGGTAATTTTTGCATCAAGGCAGGTTGATTCGTAAAGTATCTGTTTATTGATTAAGGAAACACCGATGTTTCTCAACAGCCTTTCATTCAGGCCCCGGGGCAAAAGTGTATCATAAATAGTGAACGGAAGCCAATCAACAGGCTTGTTTCTCAAAACAGCAATGATTCGTTCTTTCGGCGTCATTTTTTAAAGGCTGGCTTCAGCACGTTTATATACCTCATTTAAAGCATCCCGCCGCTCTTTATCAAGAATATAGCCTTCAGATGCAAGCCGTTTATTGATAATCTCCTTTATTCTGCGGCGCAGACTTTTGCTTCCTTGCTGCTCCCATTGGTTTTTCATCAGATGATGGAATATATCCGGCGTCCAATATGTCTTGCGGTAGTTTTCAATTGTCGTCTGATGCATGAGAAAATCCGTTTTCTCTTCTACCGCTTCTTTGATTACATCAAATCCGAGGCTTTCCTCCGTAAATTCAAAACCATCCATTACTTTTTTTGCCCAGTTTACTATCTCCATATCTATCACAAACTGTTCGGGAGAAAATGCCTCATCAAGGGAAAGCATTCCCGCACCGTGTATCTGTCTGGCTCCCGACAGAAGCGCAATGACGGTTTTGGACGACTTTTCCGCGGCCGCCTGGGCATCCGGAGCATGCGCCATCGTATGGAGGGCTTTATCCCCGCAATTATTGGGCAAGCCGTACCAAAGGCTCATCCGATTCCGCACAAGAGCAATCAGGGAATCTTCCGGCCCGCCGTAAGAAAAATTTCCGTATTTCATGTCAAATGCATAAAAATTAAACCAAAACCCCACGTCGTCGCCACCTGTCAGCATGTTGAAAAAGACAAAACCGCCCAGCCCTTCAGCAATGGACTGCGCAAGAGACGCGGGAAAGAACACCGGAGAAGTGACACCCATGATGGGCATGGGGCCGACGTCGACTTTTAATTTACTGCCAAGCCTTTTCCAAAAGTGGAGAGCAACGTCAAATTCCTCGCCTTCAAGTTTCAACGGGCTTATCGGATGAACTCCGCAATGATACGATTGCGGCGTGGCATATCCCATTATCTTCGCCATTTCATAGATGTAATCGGAAGCAGCAACCGAAGAGACTGAGACATGAGGTTCTGTCCGGTTATATTCACAGCCGATTTTATAATGAAGAATGCTTCTAAGTTCCCCCCTGACATCCTGCGGCGGCCCCGGAGGGCCTCCGATGACTCCCTGTTCGCGGTAAGATTCTGTCAACCGGCTCATTGCCGCAACATCCGCAGTGCCGATAGGCCGGGGATTATCTCCTTCAACATCCAGTATCAGGCATGAATGGCGCGGCGGGTAAATTGCAATTTTTTCCTCGTTGCCCGCATTGCTTTGCATTTTCACCTTATATTCTTCAAGATATTTTTCAACAATTTCCGGTGAAAAATATACGCGGTTTCCCTTTACATTCACACCCGGAAAATCAGAAATAATCCGGAACAGGTCATTGACCGGAACCTCATCGGTATGAATTTCCATCCCAATTTTTTCAAGTATTCTCAATGCAGTTTTATGGATTTCCGCACATTGGCTGTCCATCAACCCTCCGGACAGCGAATATTTTATCTTCATAGATATCTCCAGTCTGGTTACTTTTGAAAATTCTCCAGCAAATACTTTGCCGCCCGGGAAAAAGCGCCGAGGTGCCTGCCGTCAACATTTCCGTAATCCCATACAAAAACATAATCCGCGCCGAGCTCCGCGGCGGCAACAACGTTGCCGTAAATATCTTCGGAGAGGTCTGCAAAATCATAACCGAAGTCGTTCCTGTACCCCATCCGCGGGTGCGGAATCAGCCCTACCATTGTCTTCTTGCCGGAAGCAGACTTTTTCAAACGCATTAAGCGTTCCTTCAACTGTTCCGGCTTAATCCCGTATCCTCCGCAGTAAACTACGTCTCCTGCTTTGCAGGTATACGTATCTCCTTCAAACAGGCTGCCCATAAGGGCATGATAGGGAATAACAAAAATTTCAGGTTTCTCTTTTTTTATCACAGACGTCGCCATCTCCCACATCCTGTCTATCTCGCTTCTTCTGAACGCCACCCATTCTCTGTAATACCTGCCGTTTGCCTTGACGTCGTCAGGCCATTTTATATCCGCGTCCTGCTTCCCCAGACTTTTGAGAAATGCTTTTTTGGTCCTTGGACAGAAACAGGTTATGTATAACTGCCCATGTTTGCCCTGCGGACCTTCGGACTCAAGCCAGTATCCGTCAATGAGTTCTTTGCTTTCCAGCCGCCGGAGCAGGTTGGGTTTTACCAGGACTTCAAATCCCTTACCGCCGTTTTCCACAACATAGGTAGGACAGGCGTATTCCGGCCTTGTCTTCCCATGCACATCAACGACATCCGCTTCGCACAGACTGTTTTTGTCTTTCGTATAGTTCCAGTAAAAATTAGCGACATTCTGCATGCCGGCAGACTTCACGGCAGCCATGTCGTTCGGATTCCACATGCTTGACATATAACCGATGCCCGCCTTTTTCAAACTGTCCGCCATGTCTTTGACAACTTCCTTCGGAAATCTTCCCTGGGTATATCCGGCAAACAATCCGAGCAAAGGTTTTTCAGGAATATCCGGCATCTCAATCTCCGGCAGGATGACAAGTCTGTAAGCATTCCTGTCTTCCTTCCCGTCTTCTGTCTCCATATGCCAGTAGATTTTGTACTCTCCGGGTTCGGCGCCGGTTTTCATCAAAACCACCACTGGCCTCTCAAAGGAATTGAAAAAATTTTCGGAAATTTCAAGCGGCGGGTTCAAATCAAACGTATGCACCGTATATCCCTTATGCTCCACATCCCCTTTTTCGCTGTGTTCAAAATTCTTCCCGGCCATGAATATATCCGTTCCTTCCGGAAGACTTACGGCAAGTTTCTTGACCTTCACTCCCGCGGACAAAGTGTTCTGCATGATAAAAAATAAATTATGATAAAGATTTTTTCTCAAGTAGCAAACGCTGCCATACTGAACCGCAGGATACATATAAGACACAAATCCCCGTTGCGCTTTCTCCTCTTCAAGGCGTTTTTCTTTCGGATTGAAAACAGGCGCGTAATCAGTGTTTCCGGCGGGAATGTACTTTCGCAATACTGCTGTTTCCACGTAGGAACCTTTCAGGTGGCTGTCTCCGGTGACTTTCTCCCCATCCTCTTCCAACGTCGCCGTCAACACGTACATTCCTTCCTTTTCAGGTACGGCGGCGAACGGGAACGATACGGTCCGGCCAGCCCCCGCGTTCAGTTCCTGTTTTATGACCGTCTTGCCAGACACCTGCGGAATCAATTTCCACGAAGCCCGCATTTTGGCATCGTTTTCGCGTGCGGAAAAGAGATTTATCGCACCTTCAACTCTTTCCGCAACTTCATAACTTTTCTTTATCGTTGAAGCGCCTATAACCCAACCGTTTGCTACAGTGTCAACTCTCTGGAGTCCGTCAAAGGGAAGCAGTTCAAAAGCAGTCTGGAAAGATTCACCGGGACCGAGTTCAATCTCGGTATACCGCCATTCCATTGTCGGGTTGGGCAGGTTGAGCCACAGGTAAAAGGATTTCAAAAACCTGTATTCCACTATCGAGGCAATTCCGGTTCCGGCATCACTGACAACGGCTATCCATCCTTCCACGGGATTATGTTCCCATACGCTCTTTGCCGGCTTTTCCGACCGCACGTAAGGATATGCATCCACACCACGGGAAGCGGGGATGAAAAACGTTTTATCCCTGTCAATGCCAATGAAGTTATGTATCCACAAACCAACTTTTTTGGTATTTTTGCCTTCGTTGATAATTTTGTATTTTAAGTAAACCGTATAATCTTTATCTTTCAACCCAATCTGTTTTTCAATGCGGAAATCGGCGTCATGCCCCTTTCCTCTGCCAGACATGACAAGTGTGCGTTTATCTTTTTCAAATTGACAAGAATACGGCTGGCAGGCAAATTCATCATACTTTCCCCCTGTATTCCAGAGAAGGTCGGCAAACATGCCCCATGGCGAAGTCAAGGGAGCGTTTTCATCATAAGTGGTAAATTCCTGTCCGGTTTTCTTGCAGATGAAACTTTTGCATCTTCCGCCGGCCTCGGGAACAAATGTCAATTTCACATACTCGTTTTCAAGGGTCGCCTCGCCTAAGATACCGGATGTTTTCTCTTTTGCACAGCCGGTGCTTAACAAAAGCAGCATGAATACTGCCAATATTTTTTTCATATCCTTCCTCTCTATTTTTTTGTAACCGCCGGTCCAGCCGCAATTTCTATACCGGCATTGCACTGCCTGTAATATTTTTCAGCATCCTTTCCATCTCCGCGGTGAAAATAAACTTTAAAGCGCCATGATAATTCTTCTTGAGCCGGCAGCGGATACTCGCTCCGATGTTCCGCATACCATAAAAACCTGTAGTCCTCCTTCACCGGATAACACGAGAATTTCTGTGTCCTTCCGGGCGATTCAATGAAATAAACAAACGTTGCGGAATGCCCCGTAGCGGTATTTGTCAGGCAAAACCACGGCTGTTCACTCGCCTGGCTTTTCCTTTCCTCAAACGACCACGTTGAAATTTTGTTTTTCTGCATGCAGGACAGGGTCATTACGTCCGGAGTTCCCCTGCCGCCCGGACAATACAGTCCGTCAAGGAGAAAAGGAACCAGCGGTTTGAATATCAGCGGCTCCCCTAAATTGCGTATTCTGTAAACAACTTCCACATCGGAACGGCCTTTGTAAAACACGTATTCCATTGTTAAAACAAGACTCTGCTCATCTTTTCCCCATTGGGTTCTGCCGGTTTCCATGCACACGATTTTTCTGACGGGTCCTTCAATCAGCCTTTTTACACCTGTTACGGAAGTATGGGAAAAATTATAGGAGCCTTTTTTTTCATCCGGGCTGTGAAAAACAATATTCTGCAAACCCTTCGCTTGCAATAATCCGTCAAACATGACATTCTGCAGCTGACCTGCCTTTTTGACAGCAATGTCCGCCTGCAAAACGCCCGTATCCACCTTTCTGTAATCGTCCTCTTCAGATATAGGCGCCATTGCCTCGTAGTTGGGTGGATTGATAGCGGCGTTCCTTGAAAAGTAAAAGGCGATAACCTTCTCTCCCTCATGGGGAATATCGGACAGAAAAACAAGTTCGTCATCCATCGTCAAGCCGCTTATGCCGTCTATATCATCCAGTTGATAGGGAACCTCCTGTCCGGAATCAATGATTCTTAACGAATTAAAATTGCTGTCTTCCGGAAAATTCAATCGGGAAAGTTTTATCACAACAGGGTGTTTCTTCAAATCATGGACGGAAGAATTCGACAGTCTTATCTCCTTCCTCATCTCCCATTGATTATTCCACCATTCCGCCTGTCCTGCCAGTGCCGCCGCAAAGAAAAGAATGCATGCAGCCCGAAATTTCATTGAATGGAACATATGCTCCTCCCATGTTTGTTCTGCAAATCTTTAAGCCGTACAATACAAAAAGTTTTTAGAAGATGCAGCGTCAAAATGCTTCCTTTTCGTGTCCATGACTGATACCGCCTGCCGCCCGGGGAATAAACCTGCAGTACCTGCATCGGAAAACCCAGCGCAACCTTGAAACTGCGCAAAGTTTTTTCGTGATAGGATATGATATACAGGAGATATTCATTGTTTTTCACGGCAACGTTGCACAATACACCGTCTGTGTTTATGGACATCACAAACCGTTCATTCCTGAAAACGCCGTCCATATCACTCAGGAACCGCCGGCTGAAGGGCGGCACCGGTTTCAGGCTGTCATACGGGTCGGGCAGCGCCATCCGTTTGCCGTAATAAAAAACATTCCCTTTCCCGCAGCCGACTTTTTTGCGTACAGGCAAATTACGCCCGAAAGCAATTCCCGCAAAATCCATAAGATTATCCTTATCCCGCAGCCTGCATTTAGTGTCCAGAAGTGATGACCTGCCCCAGATAAAAAGATTCCCGCCTTGTACAACATATTTTCGCAAAATATCAATAGTACGGCTGTGCATAGACATCACATCCGGCAGAAAAATACCTTTTATTCCACGCGTATCTTCTGACGTCAGTTGGTCTTCTCTTATTGTTTTGTACATAATGTGCTGTTTTGCCAGTTCGTTTCCGAAAGAGGATTTGGATTTCCCCGACAGGAGAAATGAATCAAGAAGAACTATCGCTTCATAATACGGACGGACACCTGCGAATAGGCGTTCGTTTTTAACAAAGAAAGGGTTCCGCAAACCCTCGGCATAATTACCGCCGAAGGAAGCCGCCTCCGCTTCGCTGAGCAACTGATTTTTCCTCTCGAAAGACGGGTTTCCGTGCACAGCGACAAAACCCCTGTTTTTCTTGCTCTCGGAATTCAAGAATCTATAGAGCCCTGCATTGGTGTGCCATTTGCCGGACCAATAGTATGGATGCCGGCTTGATTCCGTCAGCAAAATCTCGCAGGGGTCGGCAACCTTCAACCGCTCGTGCGCATTGCACAACATAATGGCTTTATTATTCTGCTTGAGAATAAACTCATGCAGTTCTTTTACATATTTCCCGAGCAGGTAGTCGGAAAAAGCAAACATGGCAAGCTGAGCAATGCATTTTGTTTCATTTTTCTCTTTACCGACAAGTTCAGAAAGGAAAATCTCTATGGCATTGTAGTTCTTCCCCAATGAAACGTCCAGTTCCATATCGTGAAGAAGCTCCGCCTCGGAAATCATCGGCAGTTTTCTCCCGAAGAATTTCCTGCAAAACTGCTCGTATTGCTTCCTGCACAAGGGGCAATAGCATCCTGCGAAAAGATTGTCAAAATAGACAGCGTCCGTCCCGGCATGAACTGCTTCCGCAATCAGTTCTTTCAAATGCCTGCGCCAGATATTGCGGCTTATGCAGATTAATTGGCGTTTTTCGGCGCTTCCGTAATGCCTGACTTTACCTGTGCGGTCGAGAGCGCATGCGCGCGCCATAGCGGGAACATCCTTGAAGAAACTTTCATGGAACACGTTGCACCAGGAAATATACACCGCAGTTTTCAATCCTATCTGATGGCAGTCTTTAATTGCCTGCGCCGCCATTTGTCTCTGCTTCCGCTCGTCTTCAGGAGACAACCCGACGCTCCACGTCAGCAAAACCCATGTCACTCCGTTCCGCTTGAGTTGCTGAAGATTGCTTTTTCCCATGAATGTATCTATGCGGTACATCGCCGCCGTATTGTAATGGTAGTCCATGGAAGAAAACGCCGCCTTGATGACAGTAGCAGGCCCGCTTTCCTGAAAACAGAAGCGGAACCTTCCCGGATGCGCCCATTCGGGTATAGAAATGTTCATTGTTTTTTGAAAATGCCTTCTATTTCCAGCACCAGAAAATCTTTTTTTCCTCCGGACTGCTTGACCCCAAAGAACCGCTCATTTCGGTTATGTAGGACTGCGGATGCCATGATACATGCAAATCCGCATACAGCAAATTACTCCCGTTACTGTGTCGGAAAGAAAATCTTGTAGGCGTCGTCGGCCAGATATCTCCATCCCAGGGGTTGGGAGAATCCGCCATCATAAAAGTACCGCTTGAATTTGAAACGCGGGAATATTTCCCCTGGCTTAAACTGTGAGATATCCAGTCGGCCGGAAAAGCCGGGTCCCAGAAGAAGTAATGGCTTACGCTGTAACGAACGTTGTACTTCGCGGCCAGCAGGTTTAATTCGTACTTCGTAGTAGAAGGACACAGAAAAATCTTCGGCTTGGGCCATTCCGCATAACTTCCGTTTTCAACATATTCCGCAATAAGTCCCGACCAGGTGCCTATAGCATTGGGCGGCATATACTCGTTGTAGTCACTGCAATACAGGGCAATCGCCACCCCGAGTTGTTTCAGGTTGTTAATGCACTGCGCTGCCCGTGCCCTTTCCCGCGCCTGAGAAAGCGCCGGCAGAAGCATTGCGGCAAGTATCGCTATGATAGCAATTACCACCAGAAGCTCTATCAACGTAAAACCATGTCCGAGCATTCGTTTTCTTTTCATTTTCATCGTCTCCTTTTATCTTTTTCTCACCAAACAATTATAAACTAATTACTCCCTATTGTTTTTGTTCCATCACCCCGCAGAAGGTTGGCCGGTGCTCATTCTGATGACAATATCCGGTTTAACAACAATGTTTTTCCATCTTTTTTTGTTTTTTGCCGCCATCATATTGAGCAGAAGATTTACTCCATGCGCTCCCACCGCTTCCAATTTCGTATCAATAGTAGTAAGAGGCGGCGCGGTCAGAGAAGAATCGTGGATATTGTCATACCCGATAACGCTCAAATCTTGCGGAACATCAATTCCGTTCTTGCTGCAATAGTTCAGCATGTGGATTGCACGAAAATCGTTTCTGGTGATAATAGCAGTCGGGGGAGACGACAAACTAAGCAACTTCCTTAAAACATCGTAGTTTTCCTGAGGGTTGTCGGGAGACGTTTGTTGTATCAACTCCCAATCAAACCTTATTTTCATTTCCTTCAAAGCATTTTGGTACCCTTTGAACAGGGGAAGATTTAAAGCATCGGTAAAGTTACTGCCGGTTATCAGAGATATTCTCTTGTGTCCCAGCGAAGCAAGATGCTTCGTCGCAAGGTACCCGCCCCATTTTCTGTCAACGCTTACTGTTGCGGTGTCTTTATCCGTATTGTATGCATGTAGAACAACAAAAGGAAAATTGTTTTTTTTGCAGAACTTCAGGAAAGTTTCGTTTGTATAAAAAAGGACGAAAAAACCTATTTTCTGCTTGGATGGAAGAAGCGAAGATATCAAAGAATCCTCAGATATAATTTCAACATCAACGTTTTTCTTTGATGCTTCAGACATTATTCCTTTATACAATCTGAACTGCACTATCGTTCTTTCTATCTGGACATCCTTGGGAAGCACCAGCCGCACAACAAATTTTTCTTTTGTGTTATTGACAATAGTGCCTCTTTTCTGCACCTTTCTGACAAGCCCTGCATTCTCCATCTCCGTGAGCACCCTGGTTGCCGTTATCGCGCTCACGTCATATTTTGTGCAGATTTCAGATATCGTGTAAAACCTTTCTCCAAACTCAAAATCATCTATCTGCCGGTATAAATCCTCATAAACTCTCTCCCAGAGAGACAAAGTGTTTCCCTGTTCGGTGTTTATAGCCATGATATTTTCACATCCCCGCTATTACCTGCAGACAAAAATATATTTATCCCGTATCCTCCAAATAAAGGTGAGAAACCATATGGACAACAGGCCGTTTCTCCTCTATAATAAAGGGAAAGCCGCACATACCAAGGAGAAACCCAATGGGTGAAAGCAAAAACAGCAGTTTCCGGGTAGAATTCGACAAGAAACTGAAGATAGAATTCCGTGGTACTCAAGTAACATCAGACGGAGGATTGGTAGCGATAAGAGAACTGGATGAAAAGTTAGGATTAACAGAACTGGCGGAAGAATATCTGCAGGACAAAAGGTACGGCAAGAACATACAGCATGAGATGGAGGGCCTGCTGAGGCAGTCATTATATTCACGTTTAGCCGGATACGAAGACACCAATGATGCGGAAGGATTAAGGAACGACCCGGGCATGAGGGCGGTAATCGGCCCCCGAGCATTGGCGAAATCCGGAGCAGGCGAGACAACGGTGGGCAGATTCGAGAAAGAGATACTGCTGGAGGGAGACAACCTGCGCAATCTGGAAGGTATATCCATGCAGTGGGCGGAGAAGATGGATGTTGTTCGCGGAACAAAAGAAACAATACTGGATATAGACAGCTCCGAGAGTCCGGTGCATGGAGAACAGGAAGGAGCCACTTACAACGGCCACTTCGGTATGAAATGCTACCATCCTCTGTTTCTCTTCAACAGCCACGGGGACTGCCTTAAGGCAAAACTGCGTCCCGGCAATGTACACAGTGCTGACGGCTGGCGTGAATTTCTCGAACCGGTATTGAGGCATTATGCAGGAAAAGGGGAAAGCGTAAAGCTGCGCGGGGATGCCGCCTTTGCCACGCCGGAATTGTATGAACTATGCGAAGAGCTGGGTATAGATTACGCGATGCGTCTGAAAGAGAACGAAAAATTAAACAACCACATCGAGCAATACACAAAACGTCCGGTGGGAAGGCCGGGCAGGAAACCGATAATAAAATACATCAGCTTTCAGTACCGCGCCGGGTCATGGGGCAAAGAACGCAGGGTGGTAGCCAAAATAGAACATCACCAGGGAGAGTTGTTTCCACGGATAGGATACATAGTGACAAGCCTGCAGGGTAACAAGAAGTCGGTGGTGAAATTCTACAATCGCAGGGGCACCTGCGAACAGTGGATAAAGGAAGGCAAGTACGCATTAAACTGGACACGGTTATCCTGCCAGGGATTCAGGGAAAACGAGGTGCGGCTGAACCTCTTTATCATGGCGTATAACCTGGGCAACATATTCCGCACGCTGGCATTGCCGGAGACAATAAAGAACTGGTCGTTGTGCACGATACAACTGAAACTGATAAAGTTGGGCGGCAGACTTATCAAGCATGCGCGTTATTACTATCTGCTTCTGGCAGAGACAACGATAAATGAACAACTGTGGCAAAGCATCATGCAGAAGATAAACAGACTCTGTCCTGCACCGGGGTAGTTGAAAGAAAGAATCCCGCAGGACATCAATGCCGGTTAAACAAACAGCAAAGGGGGGCGGCATTTTCAAAAACGGTAGCAAAAGCGGGAAAACAGAAGGTTTGGTTGTAAATGTGGAAAACTTTTGAGATTTTCGCTGAAATTTATTTGACACGGAAGATATACCGGAGTAAAATGCGAACAGTAAGTCAGAATTTGGAGTTGAAACAGTTCTTTTTGAAAGTCAAATGGAGGATGTCGGTTTATATGTTTTCATTATAGCACACTTCTTTTTTCTTGTCAAATAATATATTCATAT
>CAYPTS010000046.1:0-16508 GCA_964413825.1 uncultured bacterium | reverse complement strand
CCCTCAAGGATGTGGAAACTGTACAGGGCGACCAGAATCGCATCAGAAAATGGGTTGAGATTGTCCGCGACGTCTCTCCATGACACAATGAAAAGGAAATATAAACAGGGATGTGCAGTAATCCTGGCTGTTTGTTGTTTTTGCGGGGGATTGTTTGCAGCTCCGCAGATGACAACCGGGGTTCCCGCACGCAACGATGCACCGTCAGGAGAATTTACTTTCGCCATTGTCGGGGACAATCAGCCGAAGGGTGCGTTTGGCCAGCCGGAAGCACTCAAGCAAATCATCCGGGAAATAAATAAATCCGGCGCGGATTTCCTTGTGCACCTCGGGGACAAGATAAGCGGAAGCAGGGACGGAGAAACGGTCAGGAAAAAGCATGAGGAGTTTTTCGGGGTTATAAAAGAACTGAAAATCCCTGTTCATTACACCGTGGGCAACCACGAGATAACCGGCGTGAAGGGCAACGAAAAAACACATGAAGAACTGTTCGGCCCGCTCTATTACTCCTTCACGCACAACAACTGTCTTTTTCTGGTTTTAAATACCGAGTCCGTCGGAAGAGAGGGGACGGTGAGCGGTGAACAAATGACATGGCTGAAGGACGAACTGGAAAAGAGAAAAAAGTCAAAATACATCTTTGTTTTCCTGCACAGGCCGTTGTTTTCAGTTCTTAACAGGCATAAGAGTTACATGCATTTCAAATCTGAAGAACACAGGAACGAACTTGCAGAATTATTCATGGAACATAATGTCAGCGCTGTTTTTGCAGGACACGAACACCTTTACCACAGCGGCAGGCATGACGGCCTTCTGCAGGTTGTCTCCGGCGGCGGAGGCGCTCCGTTCCACTTCTATCCCGAGGGCAACTTCCACCACTACCTCCTGATTAAGGTAAAAGAAGACAGTGCTGTTATTCGTTCCATCCCAGTCCGCTAAGAGGGTTTGTGTAACTTCCGGAACTTAAAAATGTTTCAAGAATTCAGCGGGTGTTATTATTGAAATACCGCGAAATGGAGAGAGCGCCAGCAGGTTGGACTGCCGAGAAGAGCACTTATAAAAACGTTTGTGTCAATTACCGCTCTGGTTTTTCTTTGCGGATTTTCTCATCTTCCCAACAATTCTCTCCATTTGAAGTGTCCATAATCTCTTTTCAAGCCTTGCCTGTTCTTCAACAGGAATCATCTCTTAGGAAGCTTCGAGGAGCATAGCCAGTGTGTGAAGAGGATTTACTATACCGGAAAATTCAATCTCTATATGGTTTTTCTCCATCTGCCAATCATTCTTAGCCACAGTTTTCCATTTATTGGTTTCAGTCAGGAGCAGAACCCTGTTGATTTGCCTGTCTCCGATGAATGCTCTGACAGCAACCTGCCGCCACGGGTCATGATTCACGTTCATAACCGCCAAAGCAATAATTCCTTCTCCGTCTGCGCGGTGCGGCAATATCCAGCCCGGAGCGCTGACTTCGAGCGGCACCCGGTCGCCAGCAAGCCACCGTATGACTGCCTGCATTTGTTTCCGGCGATTCGGCGAATAGAAATAGGCACTTGTTCCCTTGCAGTACATATCAGGATTTTCGTAGTTGATGAACTCGTACGGGTAAATGCAGAGTCTGCCGCCGTATTTGCTTTCGGCAAGCCGCACCGCGGGAAAAACTCTTTCCCGTTCAGAATTTTCCAGGTAAGAGATAATCCTGTGATTTTTTCCTCCTTTTAATACGCCGAATCGGCCGGAGACGCTGGCGTTCTGGAAAAACGTGCGCTTATCTGTTGCCCCGCCGAAATCAGGGCCGGTCAGAACCTCGCATGAAACGGGAAGGCTGTTTTCTTTGTTGTTAATAATCTGCTCAATCTTCACGTCCAGTATGTCCCCGCGTCCCATGTCAAGCAGAGTTTCCAGCGCGGAAAGGTCCAAAAGAACGCCTTTTTTAAATATGTCTTCCAGTTTATCTTCGTATGCTCGTAAGGACTGGCCTGTTACGGCGATGACAGATTCGTTCATGTTCTCAAATTGTACGGGAAAACCGAAGCAGCGCAAAGCATCCGTCCAGCCCATGTCGTGGGAAAGAAGTTCGGTAAACGATTCTCCTTTCCTCGTCCGGACGAAATGGGCCGTCCTGTTGTGCCGCAGAATGTATATTCCACGGAAAAAATCAGCCGTCTGAAAGCGTTCGTTAATCGCTGTTAACCTGGGTTTAAGGTCTTTAAGAGCGGTGCCAATGGACGGCTCTTCTGCCAGAGGTGAGCCCATCCTGTCATACAGATTGAGAGTGTGGTGGGGAACGTTGAGTACCGTCGCCCATTCCATCTGTGCGCTTATCCATGCACATGATTTGCTGTACAGAGAGTAAGGCATGCTTTCAATTTCACTGCATAGCACAGTATTTTTCGGGATGTCAGTCCGGACCCTTTTCAGCGACTCATCCACGATGTAAAAATCACGCAGGTTTTTTTCCTGGTAGCCTGAAGTACATAGACGCACTGTCGGTTCATGGGGACTGCTAAACGTTTGCAGGAGTTCAGGTAGTTTTCGTCCTTCTATTTCCCACAAAAACGGAGTGGTGGTCATGAGGGCAACTCTCGTATTCGGAGCGGCGCTATGAACGGCATCTCTTATGATGCCGGAAGATTCCAGCAAAATCGTGTTTTGAAAATCCAGCCACCGATTTCTTAACGGATGGGGCTTGTCGGGTTTCAGGAGAGATTCAGCAAGTTTTTTCCGAGAGAGGAGTTTTATCCCCGAAAAATCTGAGAAACGCTTCAGGTGGCGCGGACAAAAACAACCGTATCTTACCCGGCCATGCCCTGTGAAGCGGAAGTCGTCATCAATCCAGATACGCGCTGGCCGGGCGGAAGCCAACTGACGGTAAAAATCCGCCGCCCATTTTTGCCACGACGGCGCCAGCGGACACAGGCATTCGGCACTTTGATATCCGGTGATATCAACCATGAAATCCCCGCGCGAAAAGATGTCCGGCATGACGTTGCCGTATTCCCCGTGACCGAAAGTATACAGTACGTTGACGGACGACAGTATGTTATGTTTTTTAAGTATGCGGCCTGCCCGAGCCAGCCATTCAACGGTTATTGACAACTGTTCAGTCCGGACGAAGGAATGCAGCGCTGCGGCGGATTCAACGAACCAGACCACCTCGTCAATGCCGTTTTCGCGGCAATAGGCAACAGCCTCTTTTATATCCTCGTCGGTGTGCATCATCCACTCACGCGGGGTACGCCGGAGCATATAACTGACTTTACCGTTCAACCTCATTTTCGCAGTCTCCTTATCGCTTCCACCAGGTCGTCTGCTTCTTTTGGGGTATCGCAGGACGTGGCCAGGAATAGACCTTCCGGTTTCAGGTCTTCAGCTATCTTCAGTACCTGTCCTGCCGGCGCATCCACAAACACAAGTTTACCGGCTTTTTGAATTTTCTTCAGAAGTGGCAGCCAGTCAGTAGCCTGTCCGCCGTTGATGCCCCTCTGCCACTGGATGCCGTTGAGTCGGGGGATTTTCAGCAGTCTGTCCGCATGCCTGGCGGCGTTAGGTCCATCCAGGTGATACAGCGAATGGTCTACGCAGGCGCATTGGAATTCTACGTCCGGCACTACGAAATCCTCAAACATCTCGGCAGAAAGTATCCCGCTGAAATCGCACTGTGCGGTATAGCTTCTTTTCGGCGACCAGGCCGGCAGACAGCCGGCCGTACTTCCGTCAAACCTGTTGTGCACGATTTCGTATAAGGCGTCATACTGCACACGCCAGCATTCCCTTATATGTTTCTGTGCGCTTTTCACTTCTTCCGGCCGGTCATACATATCCAGGGAAAGTCCTTCTGCTCCCCGTAACATTTCAAGAGTATCAAGCGGACTGGAAATATCCGGGATGGAAACGAAAAAATTGCCTTCGGCGAATTTCACCAGGTCTTCCACCATTTTTTTGCTTTTTATCCACCACTTATTGTCCGGAGAAAATTTTACTTTTGAGTATGAATCACTCGGGCCGATTATCGGACTGTGCCAGAGGGTACGTTCGGTAAATACCGGTTCCGCACCGTAGAATGACCCGACAGGGAGCGAATTACACCACCATGGAAATGCGTCACCCGCGTAATACATCCTGTGCATTCGTCTCATATGCCGTCTGAAAACCACTTCCGCGTTAAGATACAAATCCTCGGGATTTGAAACAGGCTTTTCCGTAGGCAGTTCAACGGGCATATTCACCATCGCGTAGATCATCATCCGGTCAAGGATACGATGGTCCCACCATTCAGTAAAACGTTCCTTGGTTGCTTCGAAATTTTTTGAAAAAGGCCGCATGTCCGTTTTTCCTTTTCATTGAAAATTCAGTTTGAGAATAGTATGCCGGACTTCTTCTCCAAGGGATGAGAACTTTTGACTCTGTTCGGCAAATGTCCTTAATACAGCCGTTTCGTCCGGCTCCAGCGCCGGAGAAACCTGTTCCCCTGTTAGTCCATCCTTGGCAAGATAAAGATTTTTACTGGAACGGTGCGCGAGGGCTCTCCTGTCAATGATAATGTTTTCCATGAGAACCATCGTCTCAATCAATTCCTTATCGTCGCAGTCGAATTCCTTTCTCACGTACCTTGCATATTCATCTTCCCCTGCGCCCGGATTATTGAAAGCGAAATGGTAGTGCAGTGCCCTCAATTTGAACAGCCAATGTTTGCATGTAGGAGGAGAGGGAGGTCCGGCAAGGCGCAGATAACCGGAGTCTTCTGCCCTTTGTTCGGGCAGGAAAAGATGTCTTTCGTCAGGGTGTCCGCTGATTCCAGTCAAGTTGCATGATTGGGCAAGTAACGCCGTTTCCCCGACAGGCACATCCGGTAAGTGATGCATAATTCCGTTCGTCCCTATCCGCTCAATTGTCCCGGGATTGTCAAAATGCCATTTCCTGCCGCCTTCATCCATGTACTCCGTTTTCGGGCGCACATACCACCAGATTAGACGCGGGTCTTTCCGCCTGGCCGCTTCCTCGTAAAGTCGTGATTCCGGCGGAAGTCCGTGTGTACGAGCATATCCGAGATTCCAGATTATCTCCGCACGCGGGTTCTGCTGCCACAGCCATTTTGAAAACTCATTTAGGAAATCCGTCTCTATGCGCCAGTGTCCCCGGGCGGTACATCGGCTGCACATGCAGTGGGGTTTTTCACACCCGACTTCAACGGCAAACCCGTCGGCCTGCGGACACAAACGCCATAATCCTTTGAAATATTCCAACGCGTGGAGATAACTTTTTGTCGAGCACAGTGCGTGCCGCTGGCTTTCCGGGGGGTATGCTGTTTTGAGTTTTTCAGGCCACGTTGCCGCAAGCGAGGGGTCCATGCGGATAAATCCCGGCGACATGCCCATCCAGTTGAACAGGCCGCTCATCAAGTAGGCTTTCATTCCGAGGGATTGGATGAAAGAGACCAGTTCCGGAACGTATTCACACTTCCATTCACATGTTTTCTCAAAACCCTTTACCGGCGCGCATCCGGATATCCACAGCATGACGGTATTGTAACCATATTTTGCCAGCGTCCGGTAGTGGTCCTTCCAGTAGGAAAAAGGGAAGTTGTATGACAGTCCGAAATCCAGCGCGTACGCCGCCTGTCTTGTAAACCTCTTTGTCATTTCAGTGTCCGGTTAAACTCTCTTAAACCTTCCCAGAGGTCTGTCCGGTAACGGAGCATGGTTTTGACTTCAGGAACCAGAGGATAGGGAGGAATATTTTTTAACCGCCAATTGCCGATGCGGTATCCGTAATGGTCTATCATGTCGGCCCCGGATTTCACCGCCTGTTCGGTTATCCTCTTGATTTGCTCCAGACTGGGATATGGCCAGGAACTGACCCTGTCAAAATCATCGCCGAAGGGCTGGTATACGTGGAAATCAAAAGCGATTTTTTTATTAATGGAAAACCTCTTGCTGGAACTGTTCATAAAGTCAACCGCAGATAAAATTTTATCCATGTCCACGTCCGGCTTATCAAACCCGGAAGGCATGGCATAGAGCATTACCACGTCGAAATATTCTGTTAAATGCCTGAAATTGATTCCGTAACATTCAATGTTTTCGCCAATGGCGTTTCCTATCCCGTCCAGCAAGAACAG
This sequence comes from uncultured bacterium, assembly GCA_964413825.1. Classification (GTDB taxonomy): domain Bacteria; phylum Ratteibacteria; class UBA8468; order B48-G9; family JAFGKM01; genus JAFGKM01. The sequence continues at coordinate 10,390 of CAYPTS010000046.1, read as the reverse complement.
TTCGTGTTGGGAGTCCATGTCGGAAAAGTATCTTTTTGTATCTTTGGCCCATTCTTCATACCATTCGCCGCGTGCTTCGTACCACTCAAGCCACATGCTTCCGCCTGGTTTCTCTGGAGGCATTATCGTATCCCATGAAGAAAATTCTTTTTTGTCTGAATACAGAAAATAATTAATATTGGAGACAGTTTTGTATTTTTGTTTCAGCCACTTTCTGAATCTTTCTGTGTCTTTTCTCCCGTAACTTATATATCTATACGCGCCGGAATCATATTTTACGGGATACGAAGAAAACGTATCGTCAAACAGGTAGCCTTTTAATGCGGGGCATTTCCGATACGAATTAACGATATCCTGAATATATCTTTTATACGGCCCCTCCCTCCACTGCGAATTCCAGAGATTGTAGTAGTTTTTAGATTGGCCGCTGCTGTCTATCTGCTGATTACCCTTGCCGAGATATGGGTACATTGTCATGGCACTCCATACCACAAGATATACTTCTATGCCGTAATCATTGCATAGCTCAAGCATTTTCAGGGTATCGTCTTTCTTCTCGCGTACAAGCGATATATCCAATCCCCAGCCGGCAACAAGATAGTCATAGCCAAGGTTTTTTATGTTGCGGATATCTTCTTCCCATTCTTCCTGCGGTCCGGCGTTGAGCCAGTACCATGTGCCCAGTTTGATGTTCTTTTTGGCGTTCATCGGCGGCCTCTTTTTTTCAATGAAGGAGATATGGACTTTTTTTGAATATCCGGCCATGGAATTTCCATGATTTCCCCCGTTTCTTCACTCTCCATGGCTTTTATCAGCGTTGCTATGCCGGCACGCCCTTCACGGGCTGTCGGGGAGATGCGTCTGCCCTGCAGATACGCCTCCACCAGAGCATCCCGCATGGCGATGTCCCCGCCGCCGTGACTCCCTTCAACGGGAGGAATCTTGACTTTTCTGGGACGTCTGTCCTTGAAAGTAAAGACTTCTATGGTGCTTTTGTGCACTGCCGGTCCCATAATCATATTCAGTCTTGCCTCTCCCTTTGTTCCCTGAAGAATGAACTCCCACCTGTTCTCCGGAGCGAAAAATATCTCCGCCACCGCCATGCGGGCTCCGTTTTCAAAATCCACCAACAGCAGACTGTTGTCATTGACGTCTATCCTGTCATCAAAAACGCAGGTGATTTCATTGGGCATGGGATTCTTTTTGTTTATGTCCTTTTTCTTCTTTACTATGGATGCCCCGTTGTAGAAGTGGAAATCGCAGGTATCCGCTTCCTTACAGTTTGTGCAGACTCTTCCCCTGCATTCTTTCCTGCTGCCGTACAGGTCCTGCCCGCCGCTGGCAAAAACACGCACCGGGTCGGAGTTGTTCAGGTCTATTACCAGGTCTGTCAGATGAATGCCTTTCTGCATCAGGGGAGGACTGCCGTAGGATTTGTGTGCGTATTTACTGCGGAAATAACCGTAGCCTCTCTTTTGCGTGCTCAAACAATAGCCCAGTACTACTTTCCCTATCGTCCCTTTCCGCAGTATGTCCCGGAATTTTATAACTGCCGCGTGATAGCGAAGTTCACATCCTACCACAACGGCAAGACCTGTCTCCTGCTCGGTTTTCCATAGGTCGTCTGCCTGTTCCATGGTTACGCACATGGGTTTCTCAACAAACAGGTTGCATCCTGCCTGCAGAACTTTTTTACCCAGGGGATAGTGCGTGGGGTCACCTGTGGCTACAAATACCCAGTCCATGTCTTCCTTGCTCAACATGTCGTCCAGGTCCTGATATTCTCTGTAAGAACCTTTCTTCAAGCCGAACACCTTGCGGCCCTTTTCAAAAGCCGTCGGGTCATTGTCGCACATGGCAACAAGTTCGGCTTTTGGATGCTGTGAATACAATGAGGCGAGATATGCGCCGCGTCCCAACCCGCTTACAACCCCGAATTTCAGAATATCTTTTCCCATAGAGCAGATTCTCCCCAGTTATTTTACTTCTATCAGCACGTAGTCATACGGAGCAAGATTGACCTCCAGTACATTGCCGTCAAGGTCTGTTGCCTCACCGGTCAAAAGGTCTTTTGCGGCAGGTTTACCGCCCGCATTGAGAAGTTTGAAGTCAAGTGTCAGACGCGATTTCTGCGATTTATCCGTCATGTTGACCGCACAGAGCAGGGAACCGTTTCCTGCCTGCGGTTTAACGTATGCCGAACACAGCACGCCGGTTTCACTCTGACCTGGGGTTACGCCTTTTTTCTTCCAGTAAGGGAAAAACGTTGTATCTGCAATGCCGCCGAAACGGTCAATGGCCGAAAACATGTCAGCAAGAACCTTGATGTTGCAATAGGTGGCGGTGACGTCCATATCGTGCAGAAGCAGCATCCCTGTCAGATACCGCGTCGGCTGTTCAGGTTGGTTTTTATCGTCAATGCGGTGAATACCGGTAGCCGGAGGTTGTGGCAGCCAGAGGGTCCGATATCCCAGATGTGCACCCCGGAGGTTTCGCATGAGCATGGGCGTAAAGACGCGCCGGTAGTCTTCCTTGAATCCTTCACCTGCCCATACAAAATCACAATAGGTTCCAATCCATGCCCATGGTCCCTGGTGATTGACCATGAACATGTCATATCCCCGTTCTTTTTCCATTTCTTTAAGCATCGTGTAGATGCGCTGGTACATTTTTCTGGTTGCGAAGACAGGATATGTAGGTCTTCTTTGTGTCCCGGCGTTTCTGGCTCCCCCGGAGCCCTGCCATGATAGACCTCCGATAGGCTTGCCAAGGTTTACGGCATTCCGAGGAACATACCCGAACCCGGCCGCCTCGCTGTCGGACGGATATGGCAGTGTCAGGTCAAAGTACAACCCTCTGTAGTCAACCCGTGTCAGGAGTTGGTGTGCTTTCCAGAGGACATAATCAATGTGTTCCGGTGCAGGAGGCGCCACGACTTCTGTGGCATTCTTGCCCCATCCGTTTATAGGAACCTCTTTGACAAGTCTTTCAGAACTACGGTATTTCTTCAGATAGAAGGCATACTCCGGCGCACTGCTGTCCATTTTGCTGATGAAACTATAATGGATAGGACTAATCCCCTTCTCTGTATAGTTTTTTCTTAAGTAGTTGTCAAACCATACGGGATCGCTCACGCCGAGGTATCCCTCATGAGGAGACGCCGGGTACCAGACGGTCAGAATGTGGGTGTTTCCTCCGGGAAGATATTCAGGTTTCCCAAAACGTCTGGCGCGCAGTGCATGACCCGGATCCTTGGTAGGCGTCGCCTGTATGCCGATGGTGAACTTCCACGGATTCGGCAGTTCCCAGTTCTTTCTTGCAAACGACCAGACCAGCGAAACCGATTTCCCCTGCGATTCAATCCGAAACATGTCCTTTCTGTCAACGCTGTCCCATGCTTCGTCAGATTCTACCACACCAGATATGCCCATATCCTCGTTCCCCAGCCATACATAGATAGTCCAAGGCAGTTCCGCATTCATCTCTCTTCCTACCATCTCCGGCAGTCCGGCTGTTTTCTTCAATGCCTCCATGAGTGAGTAAATATCCGGGTGTACCTGCCCTTCCGGCGAGGTAGCCAGGTAAGATAGCGTCATAAGGTCTGCCCGGAAGGGAATCTTCAATTCAAGGCGGTCCACATCCATGCCGGTTGACGGGATCAGTGTAAAGTCGTAACGTATCATACCGTCATATTCTGCCGTAATGGTGGATGTTAATCGCCCGATGGACGACCGGGCATCTGCGTTCCAGACAATCCGGTTGGCGTCCGCTTCCACCTTCTTCATCTTTCCCTTCCATAAAACAGGTTTCCCTCCGGACTCTGCCTCCAGTGCCATTGGCTCTGCAAGAATCTCTTTACCGCCGGATTTTATCTGTTTGATGAATCCTGTTCTGTCAAAAGAAACCTTCCTGTTCCAACAGGAGAATCCATATCCTCCTTCAATGCTCCTGATTGGAGTGAAAGGTTCCGGTGGCTGTGCGGTTATCCCTATCCGGTTGCCTCTCCAGACCGGCGGACCGGGTGAAACCAGCACAGTTTTCCCTTCCCCGAGTATCCGGCCGCTCTTTTCTTTCAGCAAAACCCTGACTTCCATGTTGCCAGCCGGAAATGAAGGGCAGTCAATCTTTACCTTTGCCAGTCCATTCTTATCCAGAACAAAGGTTCCACGGCTTTTTAACTCTTCAGGTCCGTTGAGGTAAACCTCTCCGCCCTCTGCGTTCGAAAAAAAGCGGGTGTTTGCTTTGATATCAACCAGGAGTTTTTTATTGTCAACATCAGGTTCCGCCTTGACTTCTGTTATAGCCGGGACTACCTCAACAGGGATGTCACTGCCGGGCGTCCGCTTTTGGCTGTTGGCAAACGTCCATGCAACCTCCTCTTCGGTCAGTGCACGGTTATAGAAATAGACCTCGTCCAGGAGGGTGTGCGCATTGCGGTTTTCTGCGGTCGCAGAGAGTTCCGGCGGGAGACCTTTGGTAGATGCCGCTTCTTTCCATGGGTCGTCGCCAATCCTGAAATGGAGCATCCGGGCGGGCAAGGGGAACCCAACCGGTGTCACTCCCGACCGTTTGCCGTCAAAATAGGAGGTTATTTCCGTACCGGACCAGACTGCCACAAGTTGGTGCCATGTTCCGGGCAGCGAATCAATCTGACCGCGTGCGACAGGCGGTGATGACTGGGCCGTTCTGCCTTTTCCGTCGCTCAGATAAAAAAGCAGTCCGCCCTGCAGATGGGCGTATTTGTAAAGAAGCATTGCTGAATTATTCTCGCCGTCGGCGCTCATGAATATATGAAATCCCCAGCAGGGAATTTTCCAGTCGAGAGGTTTAACCCACAGTTCTATACTACCCTCTGGCAGGAGAAGGTTTTTTTCTGCAGAATACCTAATCAGTGCCTCTCCATCGCCGACAAGCAACGCCTTACCGCGTAATCCCGGCCTGAAAGAAATATTTTTACCCACTGATGACCCGGTTCCATCGCCAACTGCGAAATTCGCATTAATGGAGTCCTCCAATCCCGCATAAAATGTAACACCCGAGGGAACTGCGGCGAAGACAGAGGTGTACGTCAGAAGTATCCACATAGTGAGTATCTTCATTATCAGCAACAATTTCCTTCCATGTCCATACCGGGTATCTGTCCGGCTTTTGGATTTAAAAAAAACAGTCCCTGCATGCAGCAGGTTTTGATTAGACATTTTTTCTCTCCCAAATCCCCCTTTAACAAAGGGGGAGGCAGGGGGATTTCTTCAAGCCTCCCTTAAAAATCTCAAGAATTCACGGCGATTTTGACGGCAACGATGCCCAGCGCCGGGACCTTCTCTTTTAGCCGGATATGAATGTGTCCATTGTCTTGACTCCACAAATGCCGGTCAAGACGGCTGATTTTACCCTTTGGATTGAACAACTCTATATGCTCTGCCGTACCGGTGACATATGCTTCCATGGAAAGGGCATTCCATGAATCGTAGTTCAGGTTCATCGCTGCCAACAGTATGGATTTTTCACCGTCAGCCCTGTGGGGCAGAACCCATCCGTCAGCATTGACAACAAGGGGGATGCGGCCATTCGCCAGCCACCGGATGACGGCCTGCATCTGCATCTTCCTGTACTCAGTGAAAAAATATTTTGTGATGCCCTTGTTGTAAACATCAGGGTCTTTCCCCGATGCGTCATACGGGTAGATGGCTACACGGCCGCCAAGACGGTTTTCAAAAAGAACTGCACCTGGAAATAGTGGCTGGAGGTCGACATCTGCAATTATGGAGATGGTACGGGCTCCGGGAAAGAGATGCAATATGCCGACGGTTCCTTTATCTGACGGTGCATATGTCCACGTGAACCGGTGTTTGCCTCCTCCGAAATCCGGGTCAGTCAGGACCTCCGGACCGATAGGCCGGGCACGCATACCTATCTCGTCCTTAATGCTCACACCGGCAAGGTCGCCGCTTTGCATATCCTGAAGCACCCGCAGCGCCGACAGGTCGAGGAGAACACCCCGTGAGAAAATACGTTCCAGTCCGTCTCTGTCAAACTGCCTCAACGCCTGGCCGCTTACTGCGACGACATCCTCCTGGCCGGCACAGACCATCGGCATCCCGAACCCCCTGACCACATCTGCCCAACCGGTCTCGCGCACCTTCAACTCCTCCATGCTTTTACCTTCGACAGTCTCAACAAAACGGGCCGAATACGGATGACTAAGGAAACGGACGCCCCGGAAAACCGACGTACCGGCGGTAAACTTCTCCAGTTCACGGAGAAACGTCTTCTGCTTCCTTAACATCCTGCCCAGCAACGGAACGACGCGGGTTGGCGTACCCAGATAATCGTAGATGTTCAGAGTATGGTTTGGAATGTTCAGAACACCGGCCCAACTCATCTGTGCAGCAATCCATACCGCCGATTTGTTATAGAGAAAGTGCGGCATACTCTCTATTTCAGTACAGAAAGTTGTTCCTGCCGGAATCTGCGGAATAGATTTTTTCAGCGCTTCGTCCTCAATGAGAAGGACCCTTGGATTTCCTTCGTAATACTGGGTGGTTGCCAATCGGATAGCGGCTGTGCCGTTCCCGCCGAATGCCGCTATTTGTTGTCCCATGTGCCGTTGCTCAATCTCATGCATGAAAGGTGTCGTGGACATCCATCCCATCTGTGTCTCCGGGGAGACTGAATGGACGGATTCCCGCAGGAGCGTTGTCGTTTCAACCATGACATCTTCCTGGAATTGAAGCCAGAGCGAACGCAGGGGATGGGGTTTTCCGGGCTGCAGAATTGCCGATACGAGTTCTTCTCTGGTGACATGTTGACCGAATCGGCGGTTGAATTCCTTCAGATGCAGCGGGCAGTAGCATGCGTGCTGCGCCGCACCGTGGCCGGTCAGTCGGAAGTCATCGTCAACCCAGATGCGGACAGGATGCGTAGAGGCATACAACCGGTAGGTCTCCGTTATTACAGAACGCCAGACAGAGGAAAGAGGACAGGGACAGGATTTTGAGACGCTGCCCGTGATATCCACCATGAACTCAATGCCGGGGAATCTGCCGGCAACGTCGCCACCGTAATCTCCATGACCCAGTGTAGTTAAGACGTTAATGGAATAGTTAATACCATACTTTTCCAGATTCTTCTTTGCCAGTTCAAGCCAGCGTATCTTTTCCCTTATTTCTTCAGTAGTGGGAAGTTCGTGGTATGCATTGGAGGATTCATCGAAAAAGGCAACTTCGTCAATACCGTGACTTCGGCAGAATCCGACTGTTTCCCGGATGCCTTCATCCGGATTCCACGGCGGCAACAACCGCCTCAACATGTAGGTCATCTAAGTTTTTCTCTTTTGCCGCTGTAGTCAAAATGCACGGCTTATAACTGTCTATCCACCATAAACAACACGGCACCCGGTTGGTCGAAAGATACACTGAAGGTGTTCTTTCCCGGTCGGATGCTACAGAGCATCTTTCCCGTTTTCAGATTAATGACCGACGATGCTACTTCAACCGGCACCGTGACCTCTACCGTACCTGTTTTTTGATAGCGGGCTACCAGAATCAGCATCCGGTGATTATTACCTATCGCCCGGATTCTGGTGTCCTTGTCAGGGTCGAACGGCTCATCCAGCAGGTGTGAACTGGCGATAAACCGTTCCACCTTCCTTATAACCCCTGCAGATGTGCTCAACTGACTTAGTTCTTCACCGTCCAGGGATGTGTGACTGTAAATATGGAATCCCCGGGCACCGTTGGCAATGATTTCATACACAAGGTACTCCATGTTGAACCTGGGAATTTCCGGTGCGCGGCCGATATGCGGATAAATGAGCGTCTCCGGGTACGTTTTACGCAGGTTGCGCACTCGGTCGCCGCCTCCCGCCGGGCCGCTGTAGACCGGCGGGCCGCACAGAACTTCCGCTCCGGGATTCTTCTGCGCCAGGAGGTGAGACAGGTCTGCTCCGGCTACACCCGCCCTTATGTCGCCGTCGTTGTATATCGTGAGCCGCGGAGGATTGGTGAGTTTGAGCATGGCAGCTGCTTCGCCTATTCCGTCGCAGAGCGACAGGTAATACTCGCTCATAAGGAAACCGATATATTCCAGCCACGCTTTCTGGTTTTCCGGATTGGGGGAGAGCACCGTGCCGGCAAAGTCTTTCGGTTCAATCCACCCAAGTTCCGGGTGTTTTTCTTCCATAAATTTCCTGAAGCCGTTTACGCATCGCTCGCAGAAACAGCCCTTGTAAACCTCACACTCAATGTCTGTGTAGATTCCACTGAAACCCTGCAGAATAAAATTCTTGGCTCGTTCGCGGTCCTCAAAAAATTCCTTGCCCCGGTAAGAGAGGCAGGGAAAAGACATGTTCTTTGTTCCGTCAATTCTTGTCACCGCTTTATCCTGGTCCCACTTAGGTCCCCACCAGATTTTCAAACTGTAGAGGTCCAGTTCTATCCCGGTACCGGCCAGCCGTTCTTTTGCTTCTTCTATGACAGCACCGGCGTTCTCATTGTCGGCTGCAGGGATGTGCGGTGCCAAGAAGTTCACACCTGTTTTTGCACACCAGTTTTTTATCCCGGGTGAGAACGGATTCCCCCACAGGCCGATCGGCATTGTCTCAAATCTTTCTACGTCGGCCAATGGGGCAAGAATCCTGACGGGAACAGAGGCTGCCGGTTGCCTGCCTCCGTCCCACTCCATGTACATGACAATTTCATCCGCCTGTTTCTCGGGGAGGTCGGTCCCCCAGAACAGTGCGGCACCGAACAGCCGGTGTTCCGTCACCTGGTCCTTGGGCGTATGGGGAAAGAAGAACCGGTAACGGTAGTATGTTTTGCCGTCGCACTCGAATTTCTCAACCCCCCGTATGTCATACGTAAACGGGAAAGCGCACACGCGGTTGACAGTCAGTTCGTTGTAAGGTGATATCCCCTCTGGACATTCCACGACCAGACGGGCGTTTTTCTTCAGGTAACCTTCTCTATCCTCAATCACAAAACCCAAGGAGGAAGGCAGTAGAATGTTGGAGGAAAGAAAAATACCGTTTTCCGGAGGAATGACCTTGCAGATAACATCCTCCAGAGGGTTGTTTTTTCCCCGGATTAACGAACTATCAAGTAAAATCTCGATGTTTTCAAGGTTACCGGCCTGGTTGCTGATGTGCAGTCCTGTGATGGTAACAGGCAGGAACCGGTGTCGTTCAGGGAACTTTTTGGGGTCTACCGCGTCGGCAGGCGCGCTGCCGAAAGAATCTGTGAATGCCACAAAGAGCCCTTCGGCGTTCCACCCGCAGGAGATGTAGTGAATCTCTCCCGGAAGCCACTGTGCCGTCCGGCGGTTCTTCACGCAAAACACGTACGCGTCAGGATTCCCGGGGTTGTCATACACGTAAAGGTACCCGTCTTCCCTGAACTTCACGCCCAGTGTGACTTTTTTCCCCTCGCGGCTGATGGCATCCATAATGATAATATCCCTGTTCCTGAACTTCTTCATGCGAAGGGCAAGATTGATGGTTATGCCGGACGTTCCGCAATCCCATGATAGTCCTGACTTTGAGAACCAGTTTCTACCGGGCTGGAACCACTGCTCAATCTCCTGTTTTTCTGTTTGAAAGACCGGATGCGGAGAAATGGCATCAGGACATGCGGACCATGGAGAAACAACCGTACACACCAGAACAATTAGCAACAGGCGAATAATGAATGTTCGCATAGTTTCCTATATAATGCAGGCGTCTCTTTGAGATATATGAAGGTACTTACGCTAAAATATAGATTTGCATACAAAAGACGCCTTTTTTCAATACGGCAATGAATCAGACCAGTAAGGTGTAAGCCAGTTGTATTTTCTTGCCCAGAAATCGGTTTTTTTTGCCCAGCCCACGTGACCGTCAAAGTAAAGCAGATTTGATCCTTCATTGTGCCACGCCGCCACACAGAAATCATCGTTCTGCACGCCGTCCATGTTAGCGGCCCAGTATCGAATAACATAGGTACCGCTGTATCTTTCCCATATGTCTGAAGCAAGGACCTTGTACTGATTGTTTTTCAACTTCTCCCAGTCTCTGAATCTGGGTCTTGGGTCAGCATACCAGATGTACTCATTCAACCCGTAGGAACAGGCTGCCTGGGACCCCCATGTTCTGTCTTTGTCCGAGACAAAAGGCCCTTTAAAACCCATGGCTGTGGGACAGACAAGGGTGGCAGCTGTTACCACACCACTCGGGTGTGTTTTTCTCGGGAGATAGTGTCCGGCCGAGAGGATGTTGTACCACATCTGCCCGCTATCACCGCCATTGGTATCTCCGGATATCCTGTCATCGTAATCGTTGGCATACATCCGGAGAGCAAGGTATATCTGTTTCAGATTGCTGATACATACCGCCTGCCGTGCCCGTTCCCTTGCTTTT
>CAYPTS010000045.1:0-16719 GCA_964413825.1 uncultured bacterium | reverse complement strand
CTCACCCTCCTTCGCCAAGGCTACGTAGGGTTCACACAGCTCCGAGCAAGGTAATTGTCCGAATGCTTGGTGCTTTTCACCTTGTCTTATGACTGTGCTTCCACACTCGCACGTCAACTCTTTCTTTTCCCCTCAGTACCAAGGATTCTTATGTCGGAATCTCAGAAATATATTATGTTCTTATAACGGAGGTTAAGCGAATAATGGACAAAAAATTATTTTTCAAGGACGCAGGATGGATATGGTATGACCACACCGGTTACGAAGATATTAATGTTTTCATGCTTGCCAGAAAATCGTTCTTTCTCAAAGAGGCGCCAGAGTGCCCTGTCAACATAAACATTACCGCGGATTCACGGTACAAACTTTACGTTAACGGCGAATATGTCTGTTACGGTCCTGCAAGAGGTTATCCCGCAAACTACCCTGTTGACACCGTGGATATCGGGAGGTATCTGAAGCAGGGCGAAAATGTCATTGCGGTTGTCGTGCACCAGTACGGGCACGGGACTTTCCAGTCCATATACGCGGGAGCCGCGGGTTTGCTGGTTGAAGGCACTGCGGGAGACGCCGGTATCGGAACCGTCCCTGGCGGCGGATGGCTTGTCAAAAAATCAGTTGGTCATAAGCAGGACATGTTGAGAAGAACGGTGCAGCTGGGCTACCAGGAAAATGTTGATGCGCGGCGGGATGAAAAAGACTGGATGTTTCCCGTGGCGAAAATCAAATGCGGAGAGAACGGATGGAAAGAACCTATCTGGAGGAAAGCCGGCTGTGCTCCGTGGTTTAATTTTGAAGAAAGGGAAATCCCTCTGATGAGGGAGGAGATTAAAAACTTCAGAAAGGTGCTCTATTCTCACTACGGCAGATGTGCGGAAGGATGGGAATGTACGCGAAACCTTACCGGCATCTATCTGGAAGAAGAGAAGAACGGGCAGGATGCCTCTTCAAGGATAAAGAACCCGGAAAACATGTTCAGAGCAGACGCCTCTTTTACTGCAATAACGCCTTTTCCTGCAGGGAAAAGAATTACGCTGATAGTCGACTTCGGCGAAGAGGTGGCGGGTTTCCCGGAAATAGAAGTTGAGGGCTCCGGCGGAGAGGTGCTGGATTTCACGACCGCCGAAATTCTTGCGGGCGCCGGACTGTGCGTAAAAGACCCTGCGACAGGATGCAAGGTTGCGGTGTCCGATAGGTATATCTTGAGGAAAGGCAGACAGAAGTTTGAAACCTTTTCCATTCACGGTTTCAGATACCTTGCCTTGACTGTCCGAAACGTCAAAAAACCGCTTAAGATAAGAAAAATGCACGTCAGGCAGACCGCATATCCTTTTGAAAACCGGACTTTTTTCAAGACCTCCGACGAAAAAATAAACCGCATATGGGATATGTGCGTAAGGACGCAGATATGCTGCAGTCTTGATGCCTATGTTGACTGTCCCTGGCGCGAGCAGGCGCAGTGGTGGGGTGATGCGAGAGTACAGGCGGCAAATACCTATTACGCGTTCGGGGATATGCGCCTTTTCAGGCGCGGGATAAAACAGGCAGGGCAGTCGCAGATTGAAAACGGGCTTATTTACGGGCACTTCCCCACAACCGCGGTGGGATGCATTCTTCCCGACTTTACAATGACGTGGATACACACCCATCTTGATTATTACAGGTTTACGGGCGATGTTTCGCTGATGAACCAACAGTATGAAAAAATAGAGAAGGCGCTGAAATTTTTCCGGGAATACACGAATAAAAACTACCTGCTGGGAAAGATGCCCGAATGGTGGGTTTTCCTGGACTGGGCGCCGCTCTATAAAGACGGTTTTTCATGTCTTTTCAACCTTCTATACCTGCATACCCTGAAAACGGCGGTTAAGATATCGGGCATCCTCGGCAAGAATGACAGGAAAAAGGTTTACTCGGGTCTTGCGCAGGAGATGGAAAAAAGAATCATGAAGGTTTTCTGGGACAGCAAAGCAAAGGTGTTTCTGGACGGGTATGATACGAAAAACCCGGTAAAAAAAGTGAGCCAGCATACCCACGCCTGGGCAATACTGATGGATTTAAACAAGAGATATCACAGGACGTGGGCGGAGAAAATCTTAATGCCGCCGATGAAAACAGAGCCGTTCAAGAATAAAAATATTGTTGAAGCAAGCCCTTTCTACTATTATTACGTTATCGAAGCGCTTAAGAAAGCCGGAGGATACGAGAAAAATATAATAGATTTTATAAAAAGAAGATGGGGAAAGATGTTGGATGAAGGTGCGACTACTTGCTGGGAAATGTGGAATCCTGAATCAGGGTATATTTCTCTCTGCCATGCGTGGAGCGCCCATCCGATAGTGCATCTCGTTGAGCTTGCCGGTGGATTAAAACCGGTTTCCGCAAACTGGAAGGAGATTAAAATAACCCCCAATCCCCTCAATCTTGACAGCATGGAATTGTCCGTAAAGACTGAACGCGGCAATATAGAAATCAGTGTGCAGGACAAAAAGTTCAGGGCAGAAATTCCTCCCGGCATAAAGAAGCAAGTTCTTCCGCGTCGGCCGTAGCCAGTCCCACGACAGTATCGGAAGCGCCGTAATAGATTTTTACCGTACCGTCGTCTTCCCGCACCAGCCCGGTTGGGAAAATTACGCAGTCCCTGTATCCTTTCGTTTCGTAATCCGTTTCCGGACAGAGAACAGGCCCTTCGGAAATTCCAATTATTTTATAGGGGTTCTCAATGTCCAGAAGCAGCAGTCCTGCGGAATATCTTTTGTTCCAGGTGCCAGTCCATCCCCATTTCCTTGAGTTGTCAATGTCCACGCCGTGAAAAAACGCAAGCCAGCCCCTTTTTGTTTTTACAGGTTGAGGACCAGGGCCGATTTTGTCGTTTACCCATGGGACTCTCGAGGCCTCAAGCAGAAGTTCGCTGTCTCCCCAGTATTTACAGTCGCGAGACATGGAAATCCAGATGTCAAACCTGTCGCCTGGCCGGTCATAGGCGGCAAAAGGTCTTTCCATGCGGACAAACATACCGCCTATTTTTTCAGGGAAAAGCACTATGTTCCTGTTGTCCGGAACCGTTACTGACAGAATAGACCATTTCTCAAGGTCTTCGGTAGTTGCTATACCTGCGCACGTTCCGTTTTTTGAAAAAGCAAAGCACATGTACAGCCTGCCTTCGATTTGTATCAATCGCGGGTCATATGCCCCGGATAGAGGTCCTTTTGCTTCCTGCAGCAGAGGTTTTTCGGCAACCTTCCAGTTTATTCCATCATCGCTTACCGCCAGTCCCAGGTTTCTGCCGTATAGTTTATTCTTTTGTTCACTGCCGTAGTCATTCCTGAAGACCATAATATACCTGCCTTCAAATTTTACAACGCCGGGATTAAAAACGAGCGTGGAATGATAGGGGACATCGGATGCTTTTAATACAGGGTTTTTATCATGTTTCTTAATGCACGGATGTGTTTTATATTCCATTTTTTTCCTTGTGTTTCATGCGGTCGATGAAGCGAGTACAATCTCAATGGTTTTATTGTTCTCCGGATGTATATGCAGGACGTTTTGTTCTGCATCGTATCGTGCGTGCACATTGCTTTTCTTGCAGGACAAATCATTCGCGGGCAAACTCCGTCCGCAGCCAGGCCTCCAGAGTATGGTCTTGTGCAGGGGCTCTTCGGATTTTAGCCGCAGAATGATTTTGCGGCCGGCGGAATCAGTCTCCATGGTGTAGTTTATCTTGCCTCGGCGTGTCGGTGCACCGCTCACTGCGACAGCGTTTGTTTCTTTCAGCCAGCGTTCCGGAACCGCCTGCGAAAGCCAGAGTATATCCGCATCCCGCTCTTCCCGGACCAGCATCCAGCGGGTGGCAAGAGGGATGGCGAGTTGCGAAGGAACGCAATGAGAAGGAAAGAGGGTGAGAAGGTCGGTGTGTTCGGGGGCAAAAAAGGTTTCCCTTGCCTGGTGATATGCCATATGGGCGTAGTAGACCATAAGAAATTTCTCCGGCATGTCGAGGGAAAGGAGCGCCCAGAGGTAGTTATATAAAGGCCAGTCGTCGAGCATAAGACTTCCACCTGCAATCGTTTCTATTTTGTCCAGGCTCAAAGCGCCTTTGCTCTTTTCAGGGAAGCGTATCCGCGTAAGCCCGAGGAGTTCTCCTTGTCTCTCCTGTCTGTAACGGACAACGGCATTGCTAAGTTTCCTGTCCAGAACGCCTGCGGAAAGCATTTCGGGATAAACACGATAATTTACGTAAGAAGGCAGATAGAAATTTTGTCCGGCGTCTCCTTGATAAAAAGTTTCTTCCATCATGGAATGAAACGGCCTGCATTTCGGATAAGGCGGTACGAAAACAAGTCCCTTGCCGCTGGAGATGGAAGACTCCAGGGATTTCCGGATGTCGGATTTAAATGACCGGCATTCTTTTTCCAGAAAAGCGCCGTATTTTTTAAGGGGCGGGCTGTTTTGCCCGTACAATTTCAAAACCCGCCGGGTTTCCGCGAGACCCCTGTATGCCCATAAATTGCCGGAATACCAGAAGTTCGGTTTCCATTTTCTGAGGTCGTCTTCCGGGCATCCGCTGATAAGGCCGAAGGCAGGATGACCGGAAGGTTTCCGTTTCCCTTCCAGTCTGCTGTTCAGCAGGAATTCACAGATTTTATGGATTTCCTGCCAGTGTTCTTTTATGAACGAACCTTCCTGCGTATAAAGGCAATAACGTGCTGCCGTGTCCAGAACCATTCCGTGTTCGGAAACCGACGCGCCTCCGTCCCTGTGAATCAGTTTGCCTGAACTATCCGTGAAATGTTTGAGATAATAGTCAAGATACCGCCGGGCCCGTGGGAACATGTTCCACTCAAGGCATGAGTTTACCATGGTAACCGTAGTGGGAGGAAAAGACTGGCTGTTTGTTCCGGAGTCGTTGAAATATCGCGTGGCGCCGTATCTCGGTGTGCCGCCCACATAGGTGTTGACCGCCTTGAGCAATCCCGCCCGGCAGGCATTGGCAACTCTTTTTTCGGGGATGGATATCTGCAGGGCATCTGCAAGGATATCTCCGGATTTTCCGACAGTTGCGAGCAGGGCGCTTCTGAACTCTTTCCCGTCCGGAAGTTTGCCTGCTTTGCGGTAAGGCAGTTTTCTCAGTTCCTCCGCGGACAGGTTCTCCGGCGGCTTTACCGTGAAGTACAAAACTTTCCGTTTTCCCTGAAACGCCTTAACGCGGATGTGGATTACGGTGTTTCCGTTTGCATCCGTACAGGCAAAGGATGTCTGTTCCCATCGCTCACTGTCGGAAGGACTTTTGAATCTTATGATGCTGACCGGCAGGTATCCTTTAAGAAGGGTTTGCCGCCCTGTAATGGAAGCGTAAGGCAGTCCCTCTTTTTCCGGGCTGAAAGCAAGGTAGATTTCATTCAGGTAATTTCCTTCAAAGGTCGTCTGGATTCCGATACTGCCATTCTGGCGGACAAGGTATTTCCAGAGGGAATTTTCCGTGGCGATGAAATCCCATGAAACGTGCTGGGGGAATAATGCAGCCACGGTATTATAATCAGGGCAGGGTTTGCGGGACAGTATCTTTTCCGCCGCAATATCATGGGATGTTCCAAGAATTTTCTTCAGGCAAGAAAAACTAATTTTGCTTACCGTGCAGGAGGTCAAGCGTTCTCGGTTCTTCCATGATGTATTTGCACTGCACATAATTTAATTTCTCCAGTTCTTTTTCAAGCCGTAAGGCAATTGCAGAGCCGTCGGGCCCCTTTGTTTTGAGAACGTTTATCGTT
Organism: uncultured bacterium; assembly: GCA_964413825.1. Lineage (GTDB taxonomy): Bacteria > Ratteibacteria > UBA8468 > B48-G9 > JAFGKM01 > JAFGKM01. The sequence continues at coordinate 10,948 of CAYPTS010000045.1, read as the reverse complement.
TGAACGACCAGTTCTTTTCTTTCCGCTGGAATATGGTAATCCCTGATAGTGATACTGCCAGCTGCAGGTGCACCCGTAAATGTCCTCATCTGGTACGGCAGCAGGGGTATCTTTACTTCCCGCCCCTTTAATTCGCTGTTATCGGATATGTCTTTCAGTTTCAGTGCGGCCTTTCCCTGGAGAGTTATTTGTACAGGAAAAGGGCTTCTGCTGACTGCGTACAGGTATTCTTGAGGACCGCTCCGTACTACAACGGTGTCGGAAAATCCCTTGATAGTCTTGAATCCGTCTGCAGGCAGGGGAACGAATGCGCGGGCAAATTCCCGGGTCTGTTCATCGTTTCCCATCGTGCCTACGACAAAACCTCCCGTGGTTATCATCGGGGCATCATATGATGCGGCGGATTCGGCAAACAATTCCATGAAGTTTCTTCCCCCGGGAGCGGGGCCCACCACTCTCCATTTCGGGCACTGCCACCAGAAGTCAGGAATAGGGTCGCGTTCACCTATGTTGCTCTCGAAGTAGTTTAAATAGAGATTGGTGGAAACGGGTTGTCTGCCGTCCAGTGTAAGCGTTTTCCGCAATTCGGCAGAGCGCCGCAGTTCCAGTCCGGCATACATATCATTGCTTCGGTCCCGCATCCTTTTCCATTTTATGTCGGCTGGATAAAAATATTTCTGTATTTCTGTGTTCTTTATCCCGTGCAGCAGTTCCATGTCAATGCCGGCGTTCCTGTAAAGAGTTTTCATGCTGTGTCCAATCTGTTCCCAGTGCGGCAGAAATGTTGAACCTTCCGCAAGGTACCGCAGTCCTATTACAAGTTTCAGGTCTTTTCTCGTCGAAGATAAAACTTCGGCAAGACGTTTGTAAAACTCGTACAGTTTGCGGCATCGCCATGAAATCCATTCATTCTTCTTTTCATTCGTAAGCCAGTCATGCCTTTGTTTGTAGCGGCTGTCGCCGGAAAAGGAAGGTAATTTTATGCCGGTGTCTTTTTCAAAAAGCGATATGGTGAAATCGTCGTATCCCCAGTCAATGCTTCCCATCCAGAAAGAACTTTCAAACACAACGTGCAATTGGATTCCGAGGAATGCAGGGGACGCTCCGAACTGCCGGCATATCTCTCTGAACATTCCAATCATTTTTTCCTGATATACGGGATGTAGGGGATTCATTCTGGGAAACATTCCGGCATGCATTTTCCCGTTCCGGTCGACGGCAAGGTATCCTTCTTCCGGCTTGTCGATATATTCATCCAGAGGGGAAAGGACGGATGCGGACAGGGCGCCGTTGATTTCCATGAGATATCCGAGCCCCGTTTCCTCAAAACGAGCCAGGATAATGTCGATGTATCTTTCCGGATGCCTGTCGTATCCTGACCCGGTGACAAAATTTTCACTAAGGGCCTTGAACCCGGGTCCCTGGTAGAAGACCGACGGATAAATTAGGGTATTTTGTCCTGTCCACTGCATGTAGTTGACCATCCGGTCGACGGTTTGTTCAAGAAAAGACAGGGAGTTTTTTTCGTTGGGGCGGCCGCCGAAACACTGGCTTAACATGGGGTCTTCCCAGTAAAGACCGAGTTTGCGTCCTGATGCAGTGCTTGTCTCTCCAGGAAATAAAGAAGGTAAATTATCCGGTAGTTCATACACTTCAAAACCATGAATCGCGGCAGGCATTCCTCCCGCCCATGTGGTCAGTATAAGCGCCTGGTCGGTTTCTCTCGGCCAGTACAGCATGTCATATTTCTGGAACGTTCCTGTATTTTCCAGTTCCCTGCCGGCCAGTACCCCGCCCTGCGTATCGTATGTGCAGGGGAACCTGGGCGAATTCACGATTATGTCAAAAACCCTCTCGGCATCGTCGGGATATGTTACCCGCAGTATGTGCGGCTTTCCGGGGTTTTCGACGGTAAACCTGAAAGCAATCCGGCTGAACAATTCTTTTCCCGCTTCAACATAGGTTTTTTCTGCGAGTTGTTTTGCCGTGCCGGGCCTGGATTCCCTGTAATTTTCTTTTTTCTCCTTCAGTTCGGTGGCGCTGTAAGATGCAATAAGTTTCGGCTGTGTATCCGTTTTCTGCCGTTTGACGGGCGGAAGAACGAGAAGGGTCTCGACGTCTGCCTGTCGTCCGTTATACAAAAAAACTATCTGGTACTGTCCTTGTCCAAGGCGGATGTTGTTTCCCTGTACAGAATTTTCCGAACCGGCAGGTATGCGTATATTCCCGGAAATCAAGGGGATATCTTTTTCGTTTTGTTTCAGGAGAACTTCAAGGCGGCCGTTCATGTCAAACCGGTGGGGGTTTTTCATGTCGACTATGGGGCGGTATTCTCTGTTTTCCATCACGGCGGCCCGCCTCAAAAGCATGTAAGGGGGGACGTCTTCTTTCCCGAGCATTGCGAAATATTTTTGTTCAACCTCAGCGTCCGACAGCGGTCTGTTGTAAATGCTGAATTCGTCAATGACCGAATGGCAGGCTCCCCAGAGCGGGGACTTGGTGTGGTAGGTGTCCCTGCCGCGGGAGCCGATGAAAAAACGGGGGTGCTCTTTAGGCGTCCACGCAATAACCGATTTTGAGCCGTACGGCTTGTCGGAAATGAACGACGGGGCCCGTTGCCCGTTGATAAACAGTTCAGAGCCCCGTTCAGAATCCCATGTCATTACCACATGATACCAGATGTTCTGTAAACCGCCGGGTATTGCCGCATACATGGAGTCGTCCCCTCTTACTCTGAGGTCATAACGCATGCGGCCTCTTTCTATGAACAGCCAGAGATTGTTTGTCGGCAGAGGTCCGAGAGGAGCGTCTTCCTTGAAGAACGTGGGATATCCGGGGATGGTTTCCCTGTCAAACTGCGGTTTAAACCAGAACTCAATACTGCCGAGGTCCTTATCTATGTTGCCGTGCGACCGATACGCGAGGATATCCTGTCCTTCAATGAGAACGCCGTTGCCTTTTATCCCGGGCGCCAGGGTTGTTCCTTCTCTGATGTCCGGGTTGCCGGTGCCGGCAACTGTATCGGCAATCATAGGATTTTGTTGGTTGTCGAAGGACAGGTGGAACGTTCTTTGCAGTTCCGTAGCCGCCTTTTTCCTCTTTTCCGCACGCTCCCGCATCAGGGCAATTGCATCCGGATTGGAAAGAAGAAGAATCTGTTCCGGTTTCAGGGGTATGTCAAGTATAAAAAGTTCGTCTATGACCGAGTTTGCCTGAAACCTTCCGTCCCCGCTGGACCCTAACCATATTTCATTTTCCCATCCTTCATTTTTCACCGCCTGTTCCATGGATGAGGAAGCCGCTTCCTTTCCGTCTACATACAGGAACGCTTTTCCGCCGCCCCACGTTACCGCATAATGATGCCATTCATCATTGGGAAGCACTACCCTGGTATTCAGATGAAAAATGTTGTTGCCGTCCTGCTTCATTGCCGAATGGGTGTTGTTCTGGCTTTCCACCGCCCTGATGGTGAAAAACGTTTCTCCGTACCATTTCTTGCCGATTGTTAAAAGGGCGTCGCTGCCGGAACCTCTCTTTACCCACATCATCACAGTACCCTGTGCGGGATTAAAATTACCTTTCGTCGGCAGCGCGCATAGCGTATCTCCCTGAATTTGTATGCCGAACCCTTTTTTCCCTTCGGCATACTGCAGGTTTGCGGTTTTAACGGGATGTTTGTCTCCGCGCGCAAAATCCGCAATGGGAGTTTTTTCAAAGGATGCATAAAAAATAACATGTTTGCCTACCTCCGGTATTGACTCAAAACTGATTTGAGATTTTGCCGGCGTGCTGCCCAGAACAAAAAACAACAAAAACAACCAGACTTTTTTATTCATCCTTCCTCCTTTCCGGTGTTTTGAAATACGCGGGAAAATATGTCAATCTCCGGCAGTCAGTGTCCAGAGTCCCTTGGCCGTTGTGGGCACTTCGTTGTACCGCAGTCCCCTGACCGAACCGTCTGCAAAAAGCATGTTGGCAATGCCTTCAAGATTGGTGATACCCAGGGCTCTCGTCGCACCGGAATAAGTGTGCCTGAAATCCACCCTGTTATAATCCGGTCTTATACCGCTCCAAGTGCGGTTATAGGCTGCCGCTGTATGTCCGAGGGTTGCATCGGTAATCATCATTGTGCCTGTAGGGTCGGGTATTCTGCCCATTTTTACTCCGACTAACTGTCCGTTAATGCTAATTCTGAATGCCTCGTTATAGGAATAACTGTTCGCGTTAGAATCGTTAGCTATATCGCCCGGCATCCGCGTTGGGCAGAAAAAAACCTTTGGGACAGGAACATAAGGGTTGGCGCTGCTTACGATGTAAGGATGTAACTGTTTGAACCATACCATGCCATTTCCCGGGTCGTGGCAGGGCACATGGTCATCAAAATCCTGTGTGTAGGCGAAAACTGCAAGCCCCATCTGTTTCAGATTGCTTATGCAGGTCGCCTGTCTTGCCCTCTCCCTTGCCTGCGACAGTGCCGGCAGAAGCATCGCCGCCAGTATTGCTATGATAGCAACTACGACCAGCAACTCTATTAATGTAAATCCATTTTTTTTGTACATTTGTTCCTCCTTTATGTGAGTTGCGTTATTTTGTTCCCATAGATTTCATGCTATGTTTTTTCTCCATCACCTCCCTTGTTCTCCGATACCACAAAATTGAACGGGACCGTCAATGTCTCTGCAATGCACCGCTGTTCCCGTATCTGGCGTTCCATCAGTTCAAATGCCGCCCTGCCCATCTGGCGAAACTGCTCGACTACACAGTGCGGATGGTCGATGGGCTGTTCGCTGAAAGGAATGACTACCGGCCGCCACTCTTTCTGTTCTTCTGTAAAACGGAGGACTCCTCTGGCAATTGTTGCTTGAGTGGCAATTATTGCCTGGGGGCGTTCTTCCGCAGGCATGGCAAGGAATTCCGCCATCGCCTCGTAACCTTCTTCTTCGGAGCGCTCTTTTGTTTTGAAAAACTCTTTTCTGAAGGGGTGGCCTCTTTGTTTAAGGGAATCCGTATACGCCTCATAGACAAAATCCCCTGATTTCTGTATCTTTTCGGTCCCCCTCGGGCTTGCAATAATGCCGATTTTGCTGCGGCCTGATTTTACGAGCCAGTCGCAGATTTCAAATATGACTTTCCGGTAGTCGGGAATAACTGAAGATGCGGGCAGGTCCGGATATTTGTTGTATAAGATTACGAAGGGCATGCGTTCTTCCGCAAGAAACTTCAAATCGTTTTCAGGAATGGGCGAGAGAATGAATAACCCGTGGAGTTTACGGTGCGTTACCAGGTGGTTGATTGCGGAAACATGTTTTTCGCATATAGGTCTGTTGCCCGTGCTGAGCAGGTGAAGCACTGTTGTTTTTTCGCACGTCCTCTCCTGAATTCCCTGTATTATATCGGAAATGAATATGTTTTTCGGGTCGTAGATGTTGAAGAAAATAACGGCAAGGTCATTTGTCTCGGTTTCATGCGGAGAAACGACGATACTGCCGCGTCCCTGTTCCCTGCGCACCAGCCCCATGCTTTCCAGTTCATTGAGGACCTTGCGTGCCGTTGTGGCGCTTACGTCGAAATCCTTTATAATCTGGCTTTCCGAGAGGAAATGTATCCTTGACGGCACGGAAAGAATCTGCTGTTTAAGGGTTTCCAGTATCGACTGGTATACCGGTATCCCCCTGGCCTGAACCTGCTTGAGTTGTGTCTGCATATGTCCCTTTTTTGCTTATAACTATAAATTTATAACTATATTATATCATTCGTTTTTAAATCTGTCAAGTATGCGACCGCATAAAGGGTGAAATTTATCAAAACCGGAAGATTTTTTCTGTATGAATTTTGTGGTATAATAGGGACTATTATGAGAGAATACAATAATCGTTCGAAGGTGGAAGAGATTGCGGTTGAAAGGTTCGGGAAGAAACTGCTGTACCCGCCGCATGAAAAGATAAAGGTGCTGGAGGTACCCAATTTTCCGGTACTGGGGAAACTGGTCGCTCTGCGTTTTATCGAGTGGCTCCAGTTGAACCCGGAAGGAGTCATATCGCTTCCGACGGGAAAGACTCCGGAGCATTTCATAAAATGGACGGGACATTACCTTAATAACTGGGACAAAAAAGACGTTCAGTCCGACCTCCGCTCCTGGGGCATAGACGCTTCAAACAAACCGGACATGAAGTCGTACTGGTTTGTACAGATGGACGAGTTCTATCCCATAGACCCGAAAAGAGAAAACAGTTTCAACCACTACATCAGAAAATTTTACATACAGGGCTTCGGCTTCGACCCGCGCAGGGCAATGTTGATGGACGCCTGGACTGCCGGAGCCCCCGACGGGCAGACGCTTGCCTCCGTGTTTCCCGGCGGAAAGGTGGACCTGTCCCTGCGTTACAGGAAGCCTAAGAACGAGATTGAACAAATACAGGAAGAGGCGGTATACGGCATAGACAGGTTTGCGATGCGGTACGAGGACAGGATAGAGGAATTGGGAGGCATAGGCTTTTTCCTCGGAGGCATCGGGCCCGACGGGCACATCGCTTTTAACATAAAAGGCTCCGACCATAATTTCACGACAAGGGTGTTGAATATCAACTACGAAACCGCCGCGGCTTCCGCGGGCGACCTTGGCGGCATAGAGGTTTCCAGGGACAAGGCGGTTATTACCATAGGCCTGGAAACCATCACCAAAAACCCGTCGGTCACCGCCATTGTCATGGCCGCGGGCGAGAGCAAGTCGAAGGTGGTGCAGGATGCGGTTGAGAACGCTCCGGACGTGCTGTACCCGGCAACTTCTCTGCAGAAGACTCAGGGAGCAAGATTTTACCTGACTGCGGGTGCGGCATGCATGCTTACCGGAAGAAGGAAGGAAAAACTGCGGGGATTAAAAAGAATTCCTGCCCCGGAAACAGAAAGAATTCTGGTGGATGTTTCTCACGGGCAAAACAAAAAAATTACGAGATTGACTCCGGCTGACGTCAAGCGGGATGCGTTCGGCAGTATCCTTCTGGAGAAGGAAAAACGTCTGCAGTTGAACGACCTTACGGAAAAAATCAGCAGGGATTTCAAGGAGAGGCTTTACAGGGGAAGGCAGGAAATTCCCGATACCGTTTTTCTCCACACCGCTCCGCATCACGATGACATCATGCTGGGGTACCTGCCGTACATACTGCACCTGGTAAGGGAACCGTCCAGTTCGCATTTTTTTGCCACCCTGACCAGTGGTTTTACGTCTATAACAAACGGTTATGCGCTGTTGATGTTCGATAACCTGGAAGTCCGCGTAAAAGAAGGAAAACTGAAGAAACTTCTCGAAGAGAAAGACTATTTCAGGCCGGACAACGTTGTCGGCAGGAACAGGGACATATACCGGTATCTCGACGGCGTGGCGGCGGGAAGAGAAGAGGTGAAAAGGGAAGCGGAAGCAAGGAGAGGGTTCAGGTGCATGGTTGAGATTGCCGACTCTTCCGAAGTTAAAGATGTACTGAAAAAGGTTGCCGCGCTGAAACGAGAAATACTGAATTCTTATCCCGGCAAAAAGGACGTGCCGGAGATGCAGAGGGTTAAGGGCACCATCAGGGAATGGGAAGAAGAACTTCTCTGGGCGCACCTCGGGTTCAGTTGCAACAACATCTTCCATCTGCGTCTCGGTTTTTATACCGGCGACATATTTACCCCGCAACCGGAATGGGAACGCGATGTCAAGCCGTTTCTTGCTGTCCTGAAAAAAGTGAACCCCGACGTTGTAACTGTTGCTCTCGACCCCGAAGGCACCGGGCCGGATACCCATTACAAGGTTCTGCAGATAATTGCCGAGGGGCTTCAGCAGTACGCCTCGGCGTCCAAAAAACGGCCGAAGGTCTGGGGCTACAGGAACATATGGTACAGGTTCCATCCCTCGGACGCCAATATCTACGTCCCTGTATCAATGAACTCGCTTGCCATTATGAAAAGCGCGTTTGACATCTGTTTTGCCTCCCAGCGCAGCGCTTCTTTTCCCAGTTATGAGTACGACGGGCCGTTTTCCGAACTGGCGCAGAAGATAATGGTGGAACAGAGCAGTTTTCTCAAGAAAGTCATGGGCAGGGACTTTTTCGGAGCCAGCGAGTTTGCCCGGATAAGAGCGAGCAGGGGTCTGAATTTCATAAAAGAGATGTCCTTTGAAGAGTTCATGGAAGAGTCCCGCACCCTCCGCCAGCTCATGGAGTAGAGTGAGTATGCAGAAAAGAGGACTCGGGGGGATTTTGCATCGGTCCACCTTTTTATCCAAAGAGAAAGCCTCTCTTTATGTCAGGATATTTATATCTCTATACCGATGTGCCATCGGGTTCATCGGAGACTTGTCAGCTGTTTCTTAAGCAGGGAAATCTTGTGGGAGAGGTAAGCATCCGTTATCAAGTAGGCGTGAGCCTCCGCGTGGTAGCCGAAGTCAGGATTTTTCCTGATAATTTTCCTGTCCAATTCTGCAATTTGCAGTTCATCCTGTAACAGTCTGTACATGTCAGTCCTTGCTCCGGGAGCTTTTTTTCTGTGTTTTTTCAGCAGGCCGTAGAACTGGATGATGTTGATGGTACTGCGGAACAGCAGGGAAATGTGAACGGCCATATCCAGTTCTTTTTTGTAGCGCGGGTTATAACTGTTTTTCCCGGCGCCTTCCTCAAGTATGTGTATCCCCTTTTCCCATTCTGCCAGCAGTTTTTTGAGTGCCTTCATGGCAAAATCTGCGGTAAAAGGGGCAATCCATTCTTTCAGGTTGTCTCCGGTAGCGAGTTGTCCGTTGCCATTTTTGTTCAGCTTCCATGAAGGTATTCTGGGAACGGCTTTTGCATTTAGCGTCAAAGGATATGCGGTGGCGTAGTTTACGGGAGAATAATAGAGGAACGGTATGCTGAACGGATAGTGCTTCCACGCTTTCGAGAACTGTTTCCATGCTTTTGTGATATATTCTGCCGCTTCTTCTCCGAATTCCTCAATTGCCACTTCGCCGACAGCCTTTGCAGGGGTCATCAACGGATTGACCGACATCTTCCCGGCAACCTTGCTCATGACCGAAACGTTGCCTCCGAATATCCAGCATCCGAGGTATCCGTCCGCCCCGAGTTTTTTCAGTTTGTGGATTTTTTCCGCGAGTATGTACGGAACGGGGATGTACGGGACGGTAACAAGTTCGTGCGTAGCGCCGACCTGCAGTTTTGCCGTAACCTGCATGCCCCGTTTTCTTGCCAGTGCAAACAGTTTTTTGAATCTCGGCGAGGGACCTGTGTATGAAAAACTGTATTCGTCAATTTCCAGCCGTTTATTAAGAACATTTTGAAACCCGCCTCTTTCAAAGTCTCCCTGCAGAATCACGTTTTTGGGCAGAAGACTTATAAGTTTCTTCTGCGGGTCGGGCTCCAGGATATACCAGCTCCAGTTCCATGCAATGACGTTTGCGCTCGGATTTGCGTCTTTTATTCCCTTGTTCACCATGGTAATTATTTCTGCGGCTACCTCGGAAGGATGCTTCTTTACACAACTGGTGCATTCAAAAGACGCTTCGGCCCATTTTTTCATTTCCGGTTCGGTGAATTTCATCTTCCATTTCGGGTAGTGGGAATAGCAATGTGTATGGAATTCGCTTGCGGTTATCATGAACGCGCCGCCCAGGCCGGGGACTTTTCTAAATAGATTATAACTACTCTGGCATAGAAAGTCCTTTACCCTTTGCGTGCTCGAACATAAGGCAAGATAGGTTCCGTCTAAAGCCCCCGTGTTCTTAATACTCCATGCTTGACCCTTGACGTCCGCATTGTTTTTCCAGAACGGGTCTTCTTCACGGAATCCCCGGGGCTCGCAGAAATATAGATAAACCTTCAGTCCGTACCTGCCTGCTTTCTCCACCAGTTTATTCAGCGCCGGAACCTGTTGCTTCTCCTTCTTCCCGAACTCAGGGAATGCGCCGCAGGCGACTATATCCCGCAGGAGGCAGTGCAGCCACACCGCGTTGAACCCTTCTCGCGCAACCTCTTTCAGGTAACTGTCCGGATGGGTTTTAAGACAGTCTTCTATCTCCCTTCCGTAAAAGTCGCTCCACGGCGACCGTATTATCCGTATGTCGAACGGAGAACCGTTTTTCATGGAAGTATCACTCCAATATTTCCTTCATCTTTTTGAGTATCATTTCTCTGGCGGCGTTTCCGTACTCGAGCGAGGCGTTTTTCGCCCCGGCGCTGTACCACTTTTTTTCGTTGAACCGTTTCATGTCCACGCCCTCAGGGCAGAAAGCGAGCATTAGAGAGGTCTCCTGTAAACTTGCGTGGTCTATGGGAAACTTTTTCTGCGTTTCTTCATCCATGAACGGGTGTATTTTTATCCAGCTGAACGGGTCAGAGCCCTGTTCGTGCATCGAGTAGTAGTCCTTCATGCTCTCGTTTCCCCACCATCCTTCCCCGCGTTCCTTCTCAATGTGTTCAAAGATTGCTTCCCTTGCAGCCAGTTTAAACGCAAGGTCTGTGGGCATGCCCGCGGTGAAATTTTCGCTCTGGTGGTGTATGAAGATGTGGATGTTTTTCAGTCCCGCGCGGAGCATGCTGGTGAAAACGTCCTTTGCCAGTGCGAGAAGCGTCCGGGCCGGCACGTGTATCGTGCCGTTGTTCTCCGGCGGTTCTACGGCGTAACTTGCGGCTCCGTAGTAAAAAGGCGGCATGATAATAACGTCCATCTCCTTTTCGAGAATTTCCAGCGCCTTTATTACCAGCAGGGTGTCAACGCCGAAGACGCAGTGTTCCGAGTGGTACTCGATAACGCCCACAGGGAGAACAACCGGGGTATTATTCTTAATGGCGTCGCGCAACTGTCCGGCAAACATCATCTCGTATCTCATGGTTATCTCCGTATTTTCTGTCATTGCGAGCCGTCTTTTGGCGCGGCAATCTAATTGAGATTGCGGAGCCTGTTCCGAGCTTGTCATTGAGATTGC
>CAYPTS010000044.1:0-17231 GCA_964413825.1 uncultured bacterium | reverse complement strand
ATTGCGAGGAATGCTTCTTATGACGAAGCAATCTCAATGACAGTCTCGGGACAGGCTCCGCAATCTCAATTAGAATCTCGGAACAGGCTTTGCAATCTCAATGGGATTGCCGCGCCGCAAGGCGGCTCGCAATGACGGCAGGCAAGAAGGATTGAAAACAGCAGGGGAAAGTGGTAACATTATGCACATTATGGATAAGGATGTTTTACAGTTGATAAAAAGGGCTTTGCGGGAGGATACCGGCAGGGGAGATGTGACTTCAAGATTTCTGTTTGATGAAAATTTTCCTGTTCGAGCAGTTCTTACCGCAAAGCAGGACGGCGTCATCTGCGGGGTGGAAATTTTCAAGGCGGTTTTTTTATGCCTGTCAAAAGATTTTAAGTTCCGATTCATGGTTAAAGACGGCGATGCCGTTGCCGCAAATACTCTTATAGCGGAATTCAGGGGACCGGTCAGGGAGATGCTTGCCGGCGAGCGTACCGCTCTTAATTTCCTCCAGCGTTTTTCAGGCATTGCCACCCTTGCCAATCAATTCGTGCAAAAATCCGGGATGGTTGAGGTATACGATACCCGCAAGACGACCCCTCTTTTGAGAAAACTGGAAAAATACGCGGTGCGAACCGGCGGCGGCATGAACCACAGGTTCGGATTGTACGACATGGTTCTTATCAAGGATAACCATATCTTCGCGTTCATGCAGAAAGAAAAGATAAATTCTCGCTCAATCACGTCATTGCGAGAAGCGAAGCGGTTGCGAGGCAAGGCCGAAGCAAACTCGGAGATTCCTCACTTCGTTCGGAACAGGCTCCGCAATCTCAATGGGATTGCCGCGCACAAGACGCTCGCAATGACAACGGAGAATGGGATTGCCGCGCTCCCTGCGGTCGCTCGCAATGACAATAGAGTGTCTGCGATACGGCAGGTTGTTAAAAAGGCAAAAACAAAGGCAAAGGGAAGGTATAAGATTGAGGTAGAGGTGGAGAATTTTGCGGAGGCGAAAGAAGGTTTTTTGGCGGGTGCGGATATTATAATGTTTGACAACGCTGATGCCGGAGAACTGAAAAGGTTTGTGAAATTTCTCGGTAAAAAAAAGAATAAGGTTGTCATTGAATGGTCCGGAAACGTCGATTTGCAGACGTTCGGAAACATAAAAAAACTGCCGGTGGACAGGGTCTCTGTCGGGGCGCTTACGCATTCTGCAAAGGCGCTGGATTTTTCCCTGAAGATAGTGTAGCGGTGCGATTTATCGCACATTTGACATAGGAGAGCAATGATGAATAAACTTTTTCTTTCACCGCCGGAAATTTCTCAGGAACTTGTAAGTATTGGAGGCAAAAAGGCGCAGGCGGAGATACTGGAACTTCTCATGTTCGGAATACTTGCCGGCATATATATCGGGTTCGGCGCACAGACTGCCCTTAGCGTTTCAAGCGGCGGGATGCTTGACCCCGGGGTGGCAAGGATTCTTTCCGGAAGCGTATTCAGCCTGGGGCTTATGCTCGTTCTTATCCCGGGCGCGGAACTTTTTACAGGCAATATCCTTATGAGTATCGGAATACTCTCGCGAAGGTACAATATATGGAAGCTTCTCCGCAACTGGCTTATCGTTTATACGGGGAATTTTATCGGTTCCATCTTTCTTGCCTGGCTTGTAACCCGGACCGGGCTTATGGGAAACGGACCGGAGGCATTAACACCCGTCGGTCTGGCCGCTGTGAGTATGGCTGAAAACAAGATAGCGCTCGGATGGGCGGCTTCTATTACAAGGGGCATCCTGTGCAATATACTGGTCTGTCTGGCGGTTATACTGTGCATATCTTCCCTGACCGTCAGCGGCAAGATATTCGGAATTTACTTTCCCATTATGGCATTTGTTGCCAGCGGCTATGAGCACTCCATTGCCAACATGTATTTCATACCGGCAGGCCTGATGGCGCAAGGGTTATTTCTGCATGATTTTCCGTTAATATGGAGGAATCTTATTCCCGTTACTATCGGCAATGTCATAGGCGGGCTTATCCTTGTCGCGTTTCATCCGAAGATGTTTAAAAAAATGTTGCACTACCATTAAAATACGGGCTGCTTTCATCCTTAAATTTTATGTATATAGATACGCACTGCCACCTGGATTTCCCTGATTTTGAGCCGGACAGGGAAGAGGTTATAGAAAATACCCTGAAGGAAGGGATAACGGATATAGTCAATATAGGCACGTGTATCGAAACAAGCAGAAAGTCGCTCGGACTTTCAGAAAGATATCCGTTCATACATCCGACCGCCGGCATACACCCCGCGCATGTCAACGAACTGAATTTGACGTCCTCGATGAAAGAGATTGAGCGGATTGCAGTCAATGGCAGGATTGCGGGAATAGGGGAGACAGGTCTTGATTTCCATTACAGCAGGGACGGGGTAGAAAAACAGAAGGATTTCTTCAGGGCGCACATAGAAACTGCCGCCAGGCTCAATCTGCCTTTGATAGTGCACCAGCGGGATAGTCGCGACGAGGTTATGGAGATATTTGATAAAAGCGTCCTGCCGGAAAAGGTCGTTTTTCACTGCTTCGGCGGCGACGGGGTTCTTGCGGCTTATTGCAGAGAGAAGGGGTTTTACATCTCTTTCACAGGTATAATAACGTTTAAAAAAACGGACGACGTCAAGAAAATTGCCGCCAACTACCCCCTTGAAAGGATTATGGCGGAAACCGATGCGCCGTATCTTGCTCCCGTGCCGTTCCGCGGCAAAAGGAACGACCCTTCAAAGGTGCGCTATGTGGTTGAAACGATAGCGTCCGTCCGGGGTATGGACCTGGTGGAGTGCGCCGAACGGATTTTGCTCAACTCCCGTGAATTTTTTAATCTGAAATGATGAAAACTGGAAAAGCGGCGGTGAAGACCTACGGGTGCAAGGTAAACCAGTATGAGAGCCAGCTCATCAGTGAAAACCTCGAGGCGGCGGGATACCTCCTGTCGCGAGACGGCGGGGCGGACGTTGTGGTGGTAAATACCTGCTGTGTCACGGGAAAAGCCGAGAAGGAAGCGCGCTCTTTCATAAGGAAATCCGTTTCGCATGGCAGCCGCGTGCTGGTAACCGGCTGTGCGGTGAGAAAAAGTGATTCTTTCCTTGATGGATTCCCTCCTTCCGTCGAGGTCTACAGAGACAAGGATGTCCTGATAAAATCCGTATGCCCCGCCGGACGGAAAAGCATAAGCAGGTTTGACGGGCATACCCGGGCGTTCGTGAAGATAGAAGACGGGTGCGAGAATTTCTGCGCCTACTGTATAATACCTTTTGTAAGAGGCAGAGTGAGGAGCAGGCCCGAAGATGAAATCGCCGCCGAGGTCGGCAGGCTGGCGCAAAACGGGTATAAAGAGGTTGTCCTTACGGGTATTGACCTTGGTTCTTACGGAAGGGACACGGATACAAATCTCATATCTCTCATGGAGAAAATAAAATCAATAGAAGGTCTGAAGAGAATACGGCTCAGCTCCATAGAGATTTTTCATCTGACCGCGCAACTGGCGGAATACCTTATGTCTAACGAATTGTTCTGCCGGCATCTGCACGTTCCCCTGCAGAGCGGTTCGGACAGGATACTGAAGGCGATGGGCAGGAGATATGTTTTTTCCTCTTACCTGAAGATGATTGAAAATATCAGGAAAATGGACAGTGCCGGACGCATTACTTTTACGACCGACGTTATGGTTGGATTCCCGGGCGAGACTTCGGAAGACTTCAATCTGACCTGTAAAGCGCTGGAAACCGTCGGTTTTTTAAGGGCGCACGTGTTCAGGTATTCAAAAAGGGAAGGCACAGCCGCTTACCGCATGGAAGGGCAGGTGCCGGAAAACGTAAAAAAAGAAAGAGAGCGGGAACTGCAGTCCGTTGTCAAAAAAATGTGCTATAATGTAAAAAAGAGTTTCGAAGGGATGTCTCTCGATGTACTCGTTGAAAGAAATGCGGAAAACGGCTGGGAGGGGTATTCGTCGGAGTACGTGCCCGTTGCTTTTGCCGGAGGGAGCGGGCTGTTAAATGAAATAGTAACGGTAACCGGGAAAACTGTCAAAGGTGGTTTTCTTATCGGTGAGAAATAACAGACTTCTCACTGCAAAAGACGCCGGTTTGGCGCAAAGGATAACAAAATGGATATAAGAAAAATAATTGAAGCGGTTATCGGGTTGATACTGGTTATCGGCGGCGCTTATTTCACGTTTAAGCCAAAACTTAATTATCAGAAGGAAAGCACCTCCGACCTGTTTGCGATAGTCGGCATTATCCTTATGATTATAGGTGTCGTCTTGCTGTTCTCTCCGCTTCTAAGATAATACTTGCCGTCAGGAATTACAGGCCTCTGGCGGAGGGCATGATAAGACTTATGGCTTCTGTTCTTGTCCTGAAGTCCCGGAGGAATATCCCTCTCATTGCGGAAGTGACGATTTTTGTCCCCGATTTCCTTACGCCCCTCATTCCCATGCACATGTGCTCGGCTTCAATTACCACCATTGCGCCCTGCGGCGTCAGTACCTTCATCATGGTGTCCGCAATCTGGTTGGTGATACGTTCCTGCAGTTGCATCCTTTTGGAAAAAACGTCCACCAGGCGAGCGATTTTGCTGATGCCCACGACCTTCTGATTGTCCGGGAGGTAAGCCACGTGCGCCTTGCCGTAAAAAGGAAGAAGATGGTGTTCGCACAGCGAAAAAAACGGGATGTCTTTCACCAGCACCAGTTCGTTGAAATCCTCTTTAAACACCTTGCCGAGAATCTTTTCCGGGTCTTCTTCGAGGCCGCCGCACAATTCGGAATACATGCGCGCCACTCTTTTCGGGGTTTCTCTGATACCTTTCCTGTTTGGATTTTCTCCTATTGCCTCAATTATCATCCTGACCGCTTTTTCTATCTTGTTCTGGTCCATTGTCGTTATTATCTCCTTTGGGCTTCAGTCCGAGAATCGCGTCTATCTCGTCGGAGTTGAGCGTTTCTCTTTTCAGCAGTTCGGCGGCAAGCGCTTCCAGTTTATCCCGCTGTCCTTTCAATATATCCATTGCCCGGTTTTCCGCTTCCTCGAGAATGCGTCTCATCTCGCTGTCTATTTCCCGAGAGGTTTCTTCGCTGTATTCTCTCTGCTGTACCAGGTCTCTTCCCAGGAACACCGCCTCGTTGTGGTGGTAACTTACCGGTCCCAGGTTGCCCATGCCCCACTCGCACACCATCCGTCTGGCTATCTCCGTGGCAACCTTAAGGTCATTTTCTGCCCCGGTGAACACTTTATTGAAAACGAGTTTTTCGGCGTTTCTGCCCGCCATCAGAGCGCATATTGAGTTTTTATAGTAGGTGTCGCTTTCGATGAAACTGTCTTCTTCCGGCAGTATGTGGGTTATGCCGAGCGCCTGTCCCCTCGGAATGATGGTAACCTTATGTACCGGATAGACTTCCGGAAGTTGTTTCTGTACGAGCGTATGCCCGGCTTCATGGTATGCGATAATCTTTTTTTCGTCTTCGCTTATCACAAGGCTTTTTCTTTCAACGCCCATGAGAACCTTGTCTTTAGCTTCCTCGAAGTCCGACATCTCAATCCTGTTTTTTCCCGTCCTTGCCGCCAGCAGCGCCGCTTCATTTGCGAGGTTTTCAAGGTTTGCCCCCGACAGTCCCGCGGTCGCCCTCGCTAACACTTTTATGTCTACGGATTCCGCCAGCGGTTTTTTTCGCACATGCACAGTAAGAATTTCTTCACGCGCTTTTATATCCGGCAGAGTGACTACGACCGTTCTGTCGAATCTTCCGGGCCTGGTAAGCGCAGGGTCCAGGACGTCCGGCCTGTTGGTCGCCGCCATAACGATGACCCCGGTTTCCGTCTGGAACCCGTCCATCTGCACCAGCAGCTGGTTCAGCGTCTGTTCTCTTTCGTCGTGTCCTCCGCCCAGTCCCGCAAACCTTTGCCGCCCTACCGCGTCCAGCTCGTCGATGAAAATGATGCACGGGCTAAGTCTCAGCGCCTGTTTAAAGAGGTCCCGTACTCTGCTGTTATGGACAAGCACCGGTTTATCTCCTGCGAAAAAGCCTTCGTTGTCACATCCGCAGAAATCGTACACATAACCGTCATAATCTTTTCGGACGATCTTTTTCACAACTGGTTTCTTGATTTGCGATGGAGACTTGGCCGGCTTATCAAATGGATAGGAAGTTTTTGCAATCTTCATGGTCCAGTAAATGCCTTCCGGCAACGGCTTGTTTTTTATGATTCTGCCGGTCTTGTTTTTTTTCTTGCACAGAGAAACGCCTATTCCGTGCATTGAAGACAGCCATGCTATTTCTCTGGCAAGTTGCCTGCTCACGGTGCTGATAAGCAGATGCCCTTCTTTTGAGATGTATCCGTCTCCTTTTGCAAAGCCTTCCAGATAACTCAAGAAATATTCTTTTGGAAGAGTCCACAGAAATTCCGGGATGTGTTTATTGTGAGAACCGTTTCCGCAGGTTTTTTCAAAGAAATCGGATAGCGTTTTTGAATGCCATGTAATTCTCAAACTGTTATCCTGTGTATATTCCAGATGCGGTTCAAGGTTAAAAATGTCTCTCGTCAGCGTAATTGAATCATTATGCAGTTTTTCCTCATGGGAACCGAAAATAAATTGGGTATAATAAGATGTAGTCCGTCCTTCTGCCGTATAGTATCCGAGGAGCAATAAAAGGGCAGGGGTTATTTCAATTTCTCTCGGGACTTTTGTTCTTGATTTATTCAGTTTTAAAGAAAGTGCAGAAGGAGAATAAATATTCCTTTGCCAGTTGCTGATTGTGGACTGAGAGACTCCCGACATTTTTGCAAGTGAACGCTGGGGCAGATGTTCACGATTTTGTATGGCTGATTGATAATTTTCTTTTATATCTTTATTTTCTTCCCACAGCGTTATTTTTTTAAATCCGCTTTCTTTAAAATCGTGAGACTTTATTTTATGCGTAGTTCCTCTGCCGGGTATAAATGAACTCCTGACTTTGAACGGGAGACTAACCAGTACTTCCCCTTCTTTTATATCTCTGACAGGTTTTGACACAATATGATTTTTTTCACGTACGAAAACACTGTGGTCCCCTGTTGTCCGGATTTTTCCGCCCAGATAATGTATTTCGTAGATTTCCTCAACCTTGTGGCGGTAAACCTCCGATACTCTTGACCATTGAGAACTTCCGAAATAAAACTTTTCCACATTCTTTTTAAAACCTCTGAAATTAGTTCTTTCTTTGCTGAATCCAAGGGTTTCAAGGTTTGAAACCTTTACGGGATATCCGTCCGTACCGTCTTTATAGTATTTATCTATTACTTCGCTTATCGGCAGAAGGTTAATCTGATTATTCTCTCTGATTAGAACCGTTTCGTCCCCGCTGATTGAAGCTCCGACGCCGACGAACATCTCAACAAAGTCCGAGCCGCTCATGCTTAAAAACGGGGCTTTCGCCTCGCCCGCCACGGCTTTTGCCAGCAGTGTCTTGCCGGTGCCGGGAGGCCCTATAAGCAGAACGCCCTTGGGAATTTTTCCGCCCAGTTTCTGGAACCTTTTCGGTTCTTTCAAAAACTGGATGATTTCCTGCAGTTCTTCCTTGGCCTCTTTGCATCCCGCGACGTCGTCAAAAGTAACGCGGTTTTTCTGGTCGGGGATGACCGGGCGGCTTTTGGTGAAGGCCATTACCCGGCTTCCTTCAGACGACATCTGCCTGAATACGAGAAACCATATCAGAAGAAAAATGAGAAGTATGGGGATGGTGGAAACGATTATGTTAAGCCATATGCTCGAGGACGCCTCCGCCTTGAATTCGACGTTGTACTCCCGCAGGATGTTGAACAGTTCCGGGTCGTCCGGCCTGTAGGTTGAAAACCTGGTGCCGTCTTTCAGCGTGCCGGATATGTTGTTTTCTTTAACTATGAGCGTGCCGGATATGTTGCCTTCCCTTATCTCTGTAAGAAGGCGGCTGTATATGAGGTCCTGCCGTTTGCCCTCGAAATCCGAAAGCCGCGCGAGCGATACCAGAATAACGCCGGCTATTACCCAGAACAAAAGCCACTTTAACGGACTGGGGTTTCTCTGCGGCTGTTGTTTTTCCTGTTTTTCTTCTTTTTTATGAAGGTCGTTGTCTGCCATTTTTTTTACCGCCTTTTCCAAAGATTCACTATATTAGTTGTTTTCGCCGTTGCTGTCAAGAAATGCCGAGATTTCCTTTTCAATTTCATACAGTTGGAACCGCAGGCCGTGAAACAGGGCGGATGCTTCAGGGACGGCTGTTTTCGAATACTCCTCAAGCGTTCTCAATGCCTCGCCGGTTCTCATGAAATTTCGCTCTATCACCTGCCTGACAGTCTCCTTCTCCCTGCTGTCAAAGTTCTTGCCTATGTCCCCGGATGAATCGCGTTCTTTCTTCAGGATGGAGAATCCGAATGATTTTTCAACTTCTTCGGACAGTTTATGGCGCAGTTGCTTGACTTGTTTTACGCGGTTTTCATCACTATCGTAATAAAAGCGCAGGCCGTCCTCTATTACTCTCAATCCTTCCCTCGCCCTGTTGAAATTGGCGTCGATTATTCGCAGTATCTTTCTATTGAGGTTCTTCTTCATAAAGGTCATCGTCTTTTTTTGCCGGTTCCGGGTTGACGGGTTCGTTTTTATCCGTTCCCGTTTTGATGCTTGTTACGAAAACCTCTATGTTGGATATTCTTTCTACGCCCACGGCGTCCTGCAGGTAATCCTTGGTGAGTTCCTGTACGCCGGAACAGGTTTCTGGTATGTTCAGGTGGGCATAAAGTTTCAGGATTATTTTTGTTTCAAGCCCTCTGGCAGAAAGCCCTGTTTTAACTTTTATTGCCCGGATGCCCGGCATCTGCTTCATCAGCATCGAGTTTATGTAATCTTCTATTGCGCGCAGGGATATTTTTATTTTCCCGCCGGGATTGTCAAAGGAAACAACCTTTGTTCTGTATACGTAGTCGAACCAGTTTACCACCCATATGATGCCTATTATTACCAGCACCATACCGATAATGCCGAAAGCGGAGATGTTGTCTTTAACGTACTGCGCCGCCCTGTCCATGCATCCCTTGCCTCCGGCCGCCCAGACCGTAAGAAAGAAAAAAGCGAGAAACACGCCGGCTATTATGTATAAAACGCCTACAATTCTGCTCCATATTTTCATTTTTATTCCTTTTTCTCAGTTTTTATAGCGGGAACTATATCTTTAATTGTTTTTTTATTAACTGGCAGAGAGATTCCTTTATTTCGGAATGCCGTGGAACAGGCGCTCTTCTGCCGGTAAAGGAATTTACATATATATCGTGTTTTCTCCTGTGCCTTTCCAGATAACAGCCTTCGTTGATTATCTCTCTGATAAACTCTCTTCTTTTCACACTTCAACCTCTATTGCCACCTGCTTGCTCTCTCCGTGTATGTCAATGTGTTCGTCTTCCAGCATTAAATTATAAGCGTCAAGAACGTTCTCCTTAAGTTCTTCGAGTGTTTCCCCCTGGCTGAAGATACCCGGAACATCCTTCAGTCTTCCGACGTACCATCCGTCATCCAGCCAATACTCAAGCATGAAATTTCTTTTCATTTTTAGACGCCTCCTTACCGCCCTTATTTTATCCTTTATACCCCAAAAAATCAACAATTATGCTTTCCTCTCTGTTTCCTTATGTCGGAACTTGAGATTGAACATCATTTGGGGGTGTAGAGTTTGCCGGGGAGTTCGGCGATGAGGTTTTTGACGGTGAGCGCAAGCAGTGCCTGGAAAAGTTTTGCACTGCCCATGCCTGTATTTACGAGCAGTCCGTCAACTGTTATCCTGCCGTTTTCCTTTATGCATTTGAATACGGCCTGTTCGTCCGCGGAGAGAGACGGCGTCTGCGGCTCTCCGGCCCGGGAAGTTTTTTTAATTTCAAGGTTCAGCCCGCTTATGATTTCTTCAACGGTTTCGACCAGCGCGGCCCCTTCTTTCAGGAGTTGGTTTGCGCCTTTTGAATAGAGCGCGTCTATCCTGCCGGGGAGTGCGAATACTTCCCGTCCCTGGTCGGCGGCAAGATGCGCGGTTATAAGCGCGCCGCTTTTCTGCCCTGCCTCAACCACGAGTACGCCTTTCGAGAGTCCCGAAACTATCCTGTTTCTTCTCGGGAAGTTCTGCGGTTCGGGCGGGGTGTTCGAGACGAATTCTGTTATCACTGCCCCGGATTTTGCTATTGCTTCCGAAAGTTTCCTGTTTTCCGCGGGATAACACTGCCTGAATCCGCATCCGGTTACCGCAACGGTTTTACCGGCGGCTCGCAACGCGCCATTATGAGCCGCGGTGTCGACGCCTCTTGCCATGCCGCTGACGATGACGAAACCGTAATATGCAAGTTCCGCGGCAAATTTCTCCGCCATCCTGATTCCATAGGCGGAAGGATTGCGGGTCCCTACTATGGCGAAAGGAATGCCTTCGGCCGGAATTACGCCTTTTACAAACAGCAGTATGGGCGGGTCGAAAATCTGTTTCAGAGGCGCAGGGTAGTCCTTGTCTTCAAGGGTGATTATCGATATGCCGTTGCGTTCGCAGAATTCAAGTTCTTCCTTCCACGGCAGGCGTTCCCACTCCTCGATTTTTGCCGCAACGCCCTTGGGGATGCCTGCATCTTTCAGTTCGGACAAAGACAGGGTGAAGATTTTTTCAATACTGCCGCATATCTCCAGAAGTTTTTTCAGCCGTATGTATCCCAGACCGGCAAGAATCGCGCAAAGGTGGAATTTTTTGTTTTCCATATCAGACGGGGGAGTGCGGGTCAAACAGTTTCTGGTGTTCCAGATGGGCAAACCTGTCGGTCATGCCCGCAATGTAATCGCATATCACTATTTCCTTGGGCTCTTTTTTCAGCCTTATCTGCGTTCCCGGAGGCATCTGCCGCGGTTCTTCGAGATATGCGTTGAAAAGGTCTTTTATGATGCGTGCGGCTTTCTGCGCCATCCGTATCACCCTGTAGTGAAAGTACATGTTGTCTTCAAGGAATTTTCTCAGTTCGGTGTGTTTTATTTTGATTTCAGAAGAATGCGCTATCAGTCCGTATTTGAAATTTCTCACATCATCGACGCTTTTCGCTCCCGATTCTTCCAGGTTTTTCCGGCTCTGCGCCACCAGGTCGTTTACGAGATGGTTGATGAAGTTTCTTATTATCAGCCGCCTTTTCAGTCCGGAATCCGGAGCATCGTTTTCGGTTATCTCCTCAATCTCTTTCCATAGAGCGATATTTTCCAGGTCGGCGACTTTTATTATTTCAGATTTTATCCCGTCGTCAAGGTCGTGGCAGGTATAGGCGATTTCGTCGCACAAACTGACTATCTGCGTTTCGACCGACGCTGATGGGAATTTTGCGAATTCCCTCATTCCTTCGTTTTTAGGAAGGTCGTAACTGGTGGCGTGCCGTATTATTCCCTCGCGCACTTCGTAGGTCAGGTTAAGCCCCGGGAATTGCGGGGTGCGCCTTTCGACAACGTCCACGACTCTCAAACTGTGGCTGTTGTGTTCAAAACCCGAATAGCCGTGTTTTTTCATGAGTTCGTCAAGGACGGCTTCTCCTTTATGTCCGAACGGAGTATGCCCCAGGTCATGTGCGAGAGAAACGGCCTCGACAAGGTCTTCGTTTGCGTTGAGCACCCTTGCGATGGTTCTTGCAAGTTGCTGTACTTCAAGGGTATGGGTGAGGCGGTTCCGGTAGTAATCGCCTTCGTAATATATGAACACCTGGGTTTTATACTCGAGGCGCCTGAAGGCCGTGGAGTGTATTATCCTGTCCCTGTCTCTCTGGAAAGGAGTACGCAGAGGATGTTCTGTTTCCTTATACCGCCGTCCGAGTGTTTCCGTGGATTTTACCGCGTAGTCCGCAAGTTTTTCGTGTTCCATTGTTTTTCTCAAAAAGTTCTTTCACCCTCGCACTCTCCCATCAAGAGAGAGGGTATAACGGGTGTGCTATCTGGGCTGTTCTGGCAGGTAAATTACAGGATTGACCGCCGTGTTGTCTATGCGTATCTCGAAGTGCAGGTACCGGATTCTCGTCGTACCGCTTTTTATTTTTCCGATTACGTCTCCTTTTTTGACGGCATCCCCCTGCTTGACCAGTATGTCGAGGTCGTGCCCGTAAACCGTGAAGGTGTTGGCGGCATGTTCTATGATGACGGTTTCCTGATACTTGGGAGTCGTTCCCGAAAAGACAATCCTGCCGTCGTCGGATGCGAGTACGTTTGTCCCGGGGGCGGCAAGGATGTCGATGCCCTGGTTGTCAAGTTCTCCGAATCCGCACATAATTTTACCGGTTACCGGCCAGATAAAAGCCTTATCCGTTATCATCGGGCGGAATTCCTCGGCCGGAGGCTGCTGCCCGGGCAGTTCGCCATGGGAAGGCCTGGACGGTGTAACCGCATCCGGAGGCAGAAGGGAAAAAGACGGCTGTTTTTTTGTTGTGCCGGGAATCAAAAGTCTTTGTCCTGTCGAGAGCTGTTCTCCGACCAGCTTGTTGGCAGTTTTTATACGGTTAACGCCCTCGTGAATGTCTTTTATCGTCTCGGCGGCGTAGTAGTATTTTGAAATCCTGAAAAGGTTTTCGCCGCGTCTTACGTAGTGGTACGTAGATTCCTGCACTCTGGAAAAGGGTGCTTTGCCGGACGTGGTTCCCACCGTGATGGTACAGCCCGAAATAATGAGCAGGGGTAAAAGTAGTTCGAATCTGTTTTTTATCGCGTGTATCATTTTGTTTTTTCCGGATAAGGGCAGAGGCCGGCAATCAGGCAACTGAAACAAAGAGGTTTCTTTGCATTGCAGACCTTCCTGCCGTGCATTATCAGAGTGAAAGGGAACGAAATCCATTTATCCCGCGGCACAATCTTCATCAGGTCGCTTTCGATTTTTTCCGGAGTCTTCTGCGTGCTCAACCCCAGTCTTCCGCAGAGCCGCTTCACATGGGTGTCAACCACGATTCCTTCCGCTCTGCCGAATGCCTGAGAGAGGAGCACGTTGGCTGTTTTTCTTGCCACTCCGGGAAGTTGGACAAGTCCTTCCATTGTCTCGGGGACGTTCCCGCCGTACTGCCTGACGAGAATTTTTGACAGTTTTTTTATGTTGGCCGCCTTGTTATTGTGATAGTTTACGGAGCGGATGATTTTTTTGATTTCTTCCAGAGGCGCATCTGCCAGCGCCGCCGGGCCAGGGTATTTTTCAAAAAGCGAAGGGGTGATTTTATTGACGATAACGTCGGTGGTCTGCGCGGACAGCACCGTTGCCACCAGCAGTTGGAAAGGCGTCGAGAAGGCCAGTCCGGTTTTCGCCGAGGGGTATTCCCTGCCCAGGAGTCGGATGATTTTTTCTGTCCTGTCCATTTATTAATTTTACACCATCGGTCTTTTCTCCGCAAACTCCGGTTGAAAAAAACGCAAAAAAGGTTGATAATACTATCATGCGGGTTAATTTTGAAACGAAACTTCAGCATAAACTCATGCTTGCGCCGAGACAGCAGTTGTTCCTGACGCTGGTTGGCATGCCGTCATTCGAACTGCCGGGTTTTCTAAAGAAGCATGTGGAAGCAAATCCTTTCCTTGAGTTTGAACCGGGCAGGGCGGAAGGGCTTTTGGACTCGGACGTTCCCGACGACGGAGTGCATTTCGACAGTCTGACGGAGCAGTTGAGACTTGCGGCGGATTCCCCGGAGGTGAGAAGTATAGGGGAGTATATAATAGAAAACCTCGATGGCGACGGGTACATGAGGAAGTCTGTTTCCGAAATAGCCGCTGCGCTTAAAGCCGGTACGGGAAAAGTCAAAGAAGCATTGAGAATCGTACAGTCTCTCGAGCCTGCCGGATTGGGGGCGGCGGACCTGCGGGAGTGCCTTCTCCTGCAGATTGAAAGGTACATGGGAAAAGACGCCGCGGCGTATCTTATCGTGCGGGATTGCTGGCGGGAGCTTGTAAAAAGAGAACACGGTAAAATCGGCACTGCGCTGAATTTAAGCATTGCGGATGTAAGGAAAGAGACCGGAAAATTGAAAAAGTTCTCGTCCGCTCCACTCAAGGGGATTTTCAGGAAAACCGCGCGCCGCGTTGTGCCGGAAGGCAGGGTTGTCATGAAAGAAGGCCGTTACACGGTTTGCGTCGAGGAGAAAACATATCCGTTCATCAGGATAAACGCCGCATACGAAAAGGAATTAAACAAACCTCTGATGTCTGCACGCGAAAAGAAATTTCTCGCGAAGCAGTTGGAACAGGCGAGAATACTTTTGCGCGTACTGGAGGAAAGGCGGATATTTCTTGAGGACGTTTTCCGTGAGATTGTGGAGTACCAGAAAGGTTATCTCGAAGGGGGGACGCTTTTGCCCCTGAGGGAAAAGGATATAGCGGAAAAAAAGGGGGTCAGCATCTCCACGGTGAGCAGGGCGGTGAACAGGAAATACCTTGAAACTCCGGGCGGCATGGTGAAGGTCAGGGATTTTTTTTCCGGCAGTGTCGGGGATTCGGTGAGCAGGCATTACGTCCTCTGTAAAATCAGAGATGCCGTCGCCGGAGAGAAACGGCCGCTTTCCGACAGGGAGATTGCTGAAAAACTTGCAGGCGCCGGCATAAGAATTTCCGTAAGAACCGTGAACAAATATCGCCGGCGGGATGGTATCCTCAATTCTTATTTAAGGGCAGATAGATGATGAATTCCGTGCCTTTGCTCTCTTCGCTCTTTACCTCGGTTCTCCCGTGATGGTTTTTTATCACCCTTGCCGTTATCGAGAGTCCCAGCCCTGCTCCGTTTTTCTTGTGTTGGGTGAAAGACGGTTCGGTTATCCTGCCGATTGTTTCTCCTGACATCCCCCTGCCGTTGTCTTTCACGGAAATGAACAGTTCGTTGTTTCCGGCAACGCCGGTTTTTATGCGAATTTGCCCTCCGGATTCCACCGCCTGTATGCCGTTGAGCACAACATTGATTACCGCCTGGTGGAGCTGGTTGGGGTCCGCCTTGATTTCCGGAAGATTTTTTTCGTATTCCGTGTCGAACTGTATGTTTTTTGCAATGTCGGCATTTCGGAACAACTCCACGATTTTTTCAACTATGCCGTTGACGTTTACATCCGTTTGCTCCGTTTTTGTCCTGGACAATTCAATCACGCTTTTGGTTATGTTACGGCATCGTTTTATCTCGCTTTCTATGATATTGACGTATTTCTTATTGCTGGCGGGAAAGTTGTTCCTGTCTGTTTCCTTCATGAGAATCTGTGCGTATCCGTAAACGACCGTAAGAAGGTTGTTGACGTCGTGGATTATTTCCGCGGAAAACTGTCCTATTGTTGCCATGTTTTCCATCTGGGCCATCCGTTCTTTCAAACTGCTGTTCAGTTTGCGGAGGTCGTAAACAAGTTTTTCCGAACGTTTCTCGATGCGGCGCTTTTCACAGCCGTCCTTTACTATTCTTCTTATTTCGGCAATGTCAAAGGGCTTGCTGATGAACTCAAGCGTACCGAGGTGTATCGCCCTTTTTGCCGCTTCCATGTCCCCGTAGCCCGTAAGTATTATCACAGGGACTTTCTCGTCTATGTCGCGGATTTCTTCGAGCGTTTCCAGCCCGTTCTTGCCCGGCATCCGCAGGTCGAGTATGATTATGTCAGGGTCGTACTCCTTCAGGGCTTTTATTCCCTGTTCTCCGTTTTCGGCCGTGACAACCTTGTAGTCATCTTTGAAGAGCATCCGCAGGGATTCCCTGGGTCCCAGTTCGTCGTCTATTGCCAGTATTGTTCCCTCTTTCTCTTGCATGTCAAAATGATTTTTTATATGCAAGGGTGCCGAAGTATCCCGTTGAACTGTATTTTCCATCATACGGCCCTCCTTCGTCTATTTTTCTTTCTCTGAACAGGTTTGCTCCCAGGGATATGTCTAAAATTCCCAGTTTTCCTGAAAACTCTCCTCCAACCACTACAACGATGCTGTCGGCGCCGGGCAGGCTCGGGTCCCACGTCGAATCCGGTATCGGGTTTGTAAGATATGCCGCGCCGCATCTCAACTTAACGTTGTCCGATGTTTTGTATTCCGTTCCAAGTGAGAACATGTAACAGTCATCCCAGTCTTTTTCGATGGGGGGGAACGGCGGCAGGTTTTCCACTTCGACAGGTATTTCTTTCAGACAGGAATATCCGGTCCATTCCGCATCGGCTTCTATCTTGAGCTTCGGGTTGGGATATACAGCGATTCCGACGCCCGCTATGTGCGGAAAATCAATTTTAATCCCTGCGTTTTCTCTCAAAACTGCGGGAACCGAGTATTTGCCGTCGTAGTCTATGTCGAAGGCCGTTTTGTATTTAATTCCCACGCTGTACTTTTCTTCTTTATACAACAACCCGAAGGACCCTCCGTATCCGGTTCCGTCAACGTCCATTTTCGACGTGGTTTCGACGGGTCCGAATACTCCGGGGGCTACAAGGTATTTCACGCCGAGTTTACTGTAATAAACGTCCATGGAAGCGCCTGCTGAAAACTGCGGAGTGAAACGGTACGCGACTGCCGGAGATATGCTGACCGTTTGCATTGAAGAATAATAGGGAACGTTGTATGCCCCGGTTACAGGATTAATTCCCCAGAAATCTCTTACGGCGGACTTGCGCCATTCCGTAGACTGTCCATAAGGCGAGGATAGTCCGAGGGCTAACCTGAAGTTTTCGTTTCCGAGGTCGGTCGAGTAATATATGAAAGGGAGAAAAGCGGTGTTGGGTACGGCATCGTCGCCGGCGGCGCCGTTTTTGTAAGATGTTGTCGGATGGAGAATCATGCTTCCGATGAGTATCTGCTGTCCTTTAACCTGTACCAGACCCGCCGGGTTATGCGTTACAGCCGAGGCGTCATCGCACTGTGCGATGAAAGCGCCCGCCTGCGATATTGCCGAGCTTCCCTCCGGAGGATTCCTGAATCCCTGTGCCTGCACTTCATATGCGCTAAAAAAGAGATACGCAAAGCATGCCGCTGCCAATGCAACAATTCTTCTGCAATTTCTTTTCATTTCCATTTGACCGTTCCTCCGTTTTTTTGATGCCGTTTAAATTTTTGCAGGCACCAACAAAATTATATGCAAAAAGCGTACCAACCGCAAAAATATTATGGATGGGCGGCCGTGCCCCGCAGATTTATTTTCCCGAGTGCGTCTCGTTCTACGGGGTATTTTGCGCGGCAATCCCAACCCCGGTTGTCATTGCGAGCGTATTTTGCGCGG
>CAYPTS010000043.1:0-17311 GCA_964413825.1 uncultured bacterium | reverse complement strand
GGGGTTACATTCCTCGCAATGACAAACGAGGGGTTACATTCCTCGCAATGACAAAATCAAAAGATGGTGGTGGTGACGGCGATGGTGATTGCGGTTTTGTACAGGATATCGATTATGTCCCGTATCTCCCGCCGCACCGAAACAATTTCTATCTTCTCCGGCGCCACTACGGCGTCTCCCGGCTCAAGCGAATGTTTTGCGCCCGGCCTGACCACCGTGCCGTCCGCCTTTATTATGTAGACGTCGCGCCTTTCCGCCGTGGGGGTGAACCCGCCGGACATCTGTATGTACCTGTCGTAACCGAGCCGTCCGTCGTAAACAAAGGACGTCGGATTGTATACCGCTCCCATTACAGTAACTATGCCGGGGTTTTTGGGTATGGTAACGGTGTCCCCGTGTTGCATCTGCAGGTCGTAGATTTTTTTCAGAGGCGCATCAGCAAGCGATATTACTATCCTGCCGTCGGGTTTTACCGATTTAAGTTTCGCTATGAGTTCGCGTTTGCGTTTCATGTCCGATTCCTGCGCTTGTATGTCCTGGGCCGTAGAGTTTGACGGAAGCGGCTGAGGGGCGAGAATCTCCATCTCAATCCTGTCTATCATTTTGTCCATCTGCTCCCGCTGGCTTTTCTTTACAGATTCCCTCGTGAATACCGCTCCGCGTACGTATGCCTCGTCGGTAAACCCTCCAGCGCGCGCTATGAGAGAGGTTATGTTTTCGCCTTTCTTTATGGTGTAGGTGCCCGGGAATTTCACTTCCCCGTTTATGCGCACGGTTTCGTAAACCTGCCAGTCCGGCACGGGCCTGATGAAAAGGTAGTCGTTGCGGTTCAGCGGCAGGTTGTGTTCCGGGTCGCCCTGCAGGGCTTTTTCAAGGTTGATGCGGATTCTCTGCGTTGCCGGTCCGGCCGGCGTAGGCGCGACCCTTGTAAGCTCCGCTTCCTGCGTGTATGCGAAGTATTTCAGTCCCCCGGCGAGTTTAATCAGGTCTGCCGCCGTCATGGTTTCTCTCTGTATGTATATCCCCGGCTTGTTTACCATGCCGGCAATCCGCACCACCGGCCGTTCCCGTGAGTCCCACAGGGGAAAGATTTTTACGGTGTCGTATGCCTGCAGGAGTTTGTCTTCCGCCGGGTCTTTTTCCAGTATCGCACTGCGCAGGTTGAAGAATATCATGTCTCTTTGCATTGTGGGCGTATGCAGTCTTTCTATGAGGGCGTATTCAAGGTTTGTTTCCGGAAGAAGCGACTGTATGTCTTTTATAAGGTCGCTTACCCGCATGCCTTCTTTCCACTGGTACTGTCCGGGCCTAACGACGTTTCCTGAAAGGGTCACTGCATTGACTATTGTATCGGATATGGGATATATTGCCACGATGTCGCCGTCGGCAAGAATTATGTCGTCTTCATCCGTAAGTTCTCTGAGATTTTTGTCTATGATGACCTTCGTTTCGTTTTCAAAGATGCGCTCCACCTGTATCTTTTTCGTGTATCCCGCGGCGCTCACTCCTCCGGCCATCCCCAAAAGCCCGGTTATGGTCGTCTCTTCGTTCATTTCGTATATAGCAGGGGTTGCTACCTGTCCTATTACCGCCGCCATGGGGCCTGCGGGGGGTACGAATATGACGTCTTCCGGCTGGAGGCGCACGTCTTTGGTTTTATCCCCTTTCATCAGGAAGTCGTACATGTCGAATTCCACCACGGTTTTGCCCTGCCGTTTCAACTGTATACGGCGCAGGGTACCGGAGGTCGAGGGGCCGCCGGAGACAAACAGTGCGTTTACCAGCGTTGACAGCGAGGATACTGTGTAGTTGCCGGGCTTTTTTACACTGCCCACCAGGTATACCGGAATTGTGCGCAGTCTGCCCATGCTGACGTTTATGTTGAATTCTTTGTAATGTTTGGAGAGTTCCTTTTTAAGGAAGGGCTCAAGGTTTTCGTAAGTCAGTCCCGACACGCCGACAATGCCGGCGGTGGGAAGGTTGATGTTGCCGTCCCTGTCCACGACAAGGTTCCATCTGCCTTCCATCATGCCCCATACGTTGATGCGTATCTCGTCTCCGGGGCCTATGACGTATCCCGCGGTTACCGGCACCGATGTTACCGGGGTGAAAGCGGATGGCGGCTGTCTGAAGAAATTGTATCCGAAGTGCCCGACTTTACGGGAAACGGTAAGAGGTATCTGGTGCATCAGATATTTCTGGAAGTGTGAAGATTCTTCAGTCCATGCCGTCTCGGCAGTTTGTCCAATGGTAATAGGCGTGTCCGGTGTTTTCGTTTCGTCTATCTCTTCTTCCACTGCCGGTTTTCTGAAATCTATTTCGGGGATTTCCACTGTGGGCGGGGGTGTTTCAGTTTCCATCGGCGCTTCGGGCTGTTCGATGTTTACCGCAGGCGTTTCCACCTGCGCATAAGCGGCGCCGAATGCCGTCAATAAAGTAAAACTGCAGATAATGCGGAGTATAGGTTTCATTTTGTCTCCCATAAGGTATATTTTACTATAATATTGTAAACTATTCTTTGAATTCTTTCCAGTGCCGGAAGATGTATGCGGGAGTGAATTCTCTCACGAAATCAAATAAACCGTACGGCTGGTTTACCGGCTGTCCCGTATCCCGCGACCATGGGGATAAGAATGTTGTGTAATGCCCCGCGCGGTCGGTGTTTTCAAACACCCGCACAGGGATGGCAAATCCCACGCCCTTGTCGGAGTAGTTTCTGTTTTCTCCGGTAAAGCCGCTTGTATCTGTTTTCGCGTACCACAGGAATACCTTGCCGCCTCCGACGTCTCTGGTTGCCTGCAGGCGCACCCCTTTGTCTCCCCCGAGGAATTTCCCCGCTTTCACGCTGAAGGTTGTATCGAGTTCCGGGACGTAGGCGTAAAGGTTGTAGAAATACGTGAATGCAGGGGAATCGTTCCGCAGTCCAAAAACAGAGTCAGGGTCGCGCTTTTTTGCCCACGTTATCTCTCTGCCGAGCGCGAATCTTCCCTGTTTGAACGTCCGCAGGTATTCGGCGGTAACTCCCGCATACTGCAGTTCCAGGTAACCGCCGCCGAGTTTCAGGTATCTGTCTGCCCCGAGTTTGAGAAACCGGTTTGCAAAGAGCGTTTCTACAGAGACTCCGGTATCGGACAAATATTCGTGAATGTCGCTTCTGACAGGCGAATCCGAGATGGGCGGCTGGTTGGTTTTTACATTGCTGTAAAGGGGAAACTTTACATAGGTTTCTATGCTTAGCCCCGGGGATAAATCCTGTTTCAGTGATACCGCCGGACCTGCCCTGAAACGGAAGAATCCGGACGGGTCGTTTAAAAACGTATCCAGTTTTAGCGGCTCGAAGGCGAAGGTGAATGAGGGATGCCTTTCCCGAAAGGTTTCATGTTTCTCGTTCCACCACACGGATTTGTCCGATATCCGGGTGCTTGTTTTTGTTTTTGACTGCATCTCTTCGCCGGTTATCTCCCCGTTGAGGTAGTTGATGTAGTCTGCCCGCGGCACTGTAATCTCCGCCATGGGTATGCCCTTCTGCTTCAGCGTCACGCAGATGTTTTCGATGTCGGAAGGCGACTGTGCCGCGGCAACCCGCAGCGCCCTGCCTGCCGCCTTGTTATGAGACAGATACTGTCGGTTTTCAAAAGAGATGTACAGGGTTTTCATGTCGTCGGATATAGCAACCTGCGCATCTCTGAATCCTTCTTCGGAGAGATAGCCGCTGATTTTTTCAACGCGCACGGAAAGCGGTGTTTCGGCAAGCGTTTCCCTCAAGGGCGACCAGTTCACCGGTCCGT
Organism: uncultured bacterium; assembly: GCA_964413825.1. Classification (GTDB taxonomy): domain Bacteria; phylum Ratteibacteria; class UBA8468; order B48-G9; family JAFGKM01; genus JAFGKM01. Next base: position 13,523 of record CAYPTS010000043.1, on the reverse strand, counting down.
AAAAAGGTTCGTCTGGCTTTTGCGGCGCAAGGATTTTGCCAAAGGGGTACGTCACTGCGATGAGAAAACTGTGTTCTTCGCCCCTCTGCCATGAATACCCGCAGGAGAGCCACTGCCATGGCTGCCAGCGGAAGCCGCAGTTGAAATTCGAGGAAACGCCTTCTTTTCCGGATGCCAGCTTTTCAGTGGGGTCGTATTCCAGAAGTATGGAAAGGTTTTTGCGTATTTCCCACTCTACCCCGCCGAAGATTCCGTCCAGCTCGTTTGTTTTCGCTTCTTCTTCCCTGAATACATTCCCGAAGAGGTTTCCGCCGTAGCCGACGGTAAAGTCAAGACTGCCTATTTTTTTGCTTACCGCGGCGTACTCGGTGAAGAACAACTGGGTTCCGTGAAAGTCCTGCACTCCGAGGGCAACCGCGGGAAGGAAATCGGTTTCCCTGAAAAGGAGCACCTTGAAGTCCGCCGACTTGTCCTTATTGTACCCGTAGTCTTTCCATACCGTACCGGTCAGTTTTTCGTCGCGTATTTCCGTCAGGCGCCCGTTCAGCTCAAGGAACGGGAAAAAGCCGAAGGACGTCGAGTAGGTTCTGTAGGGATAACTTTCGGAAAAGGTGATGCGCATGCCGCCGTCTTCTATGAGTCGTGCGCTGGGCGTCCTCAACAGTCCGGTGCCGCCCCAGTAACTGGGACCTGCATAAAGACAGACGGAAGACAGCAATAGAAAAACTGCGGGAACAAAAAATTTCAGACGCACCATTTATTTGGGAGGGCTTGCAAATTTCTTTACAGACCTGAATGTGTAGACGTTGTCGAACTGCCTCCGGACGTTGCCGCTATTATTACTCCGGCAAGAGTTATCAGCAGGACTCCGCCTACAATTATGGCCTTTTCGGAAAGAGCGGAGCCGGTAAGCCCGACTGTGATGCCGGCCGCGTTGAATGCCTTTGCCAGTTTTTCCTTTGTGCCTATAAGGTATCCTCCGCCGAGGTCTTCCGGAAGTTCAACAGCGACAAGGGGAGACGGTACTATTTCGGGCAGTTTTTTGTAAAAAAAGACACCTTCCTGCGCCTTGACCTTGTTCAACTGTTCCTGCGTTATCTCGTAGGATTTCATCCCGAACTTAACGGTGTTCTCTCCTTTTGCCTGAAGCGTTGCGGGCGTGGTTACAGCGAGGAAAGAAACTATGATGAAACTGCACAGAATCTTTTTCATTTGATGCCTCCTTGGTAGTTAGAAGTTCATATTTTATTTCTATGAATAAATTGTACCGACAGTTTAATTTTTTGTCAAGTTTCGGTCTGGTCAGAAGAGGACGGGGCCGCTTCCTTCGCACGGGTAGGTGATGAATACCTCGGGTTCCAGATTGAGCGGTTCGTAGTAGCGGACCTGCAGTTGTTCTTCGAGCGTTTCGTATGCGTTTTCGTTTACCGCGGCAATTATACAGCCGCCCAGGCCCGCTCCGGAAATCTGCGCTCCGTATACTCCTTCCACGGAAAGGGATATGTCCACCATCCTGTCTATTTCGGGAATACTGCACCTGTAGGAACCCGGCTGAAGGAGGAGAATGTTTTTTTCTGTGTTTTCCGCTTTCTTTTCAAGTTTTTTAAGTGCGGAGTCGGAATAATCCGGACAGAAAGGCTCATGCGCATCTCCATTCCACCGGACGACCCTGTCGCCGTCATGGGATACGTTCATCCATCTGCCGAATTCCTTTATTCCTTTTTCCCGCAGGACGTCCGAACAAAGCCGGCTTCTCATGCATTCCGCAAGTCCGTAAATGAAAACCTCCCTTACCGGCAGAACCGCAAGGGATTCAGGTATCTCTTCAAGGCGTATTTTCAGGCTTTCCGGCGTTTGTTTTTCAAGAACTTCCCGCAGATGAACCTTAGCCGGCAAATCCCGAAGCATCGTAAAAATCTTTTTTCCGGACAGAGCCGTCTCCCCGTACACGAGGTCGCGGAGATGCTTGATTTTTTTCATTTCTCCGGGGAAGCGCCGTCTTAACAGTTCCATTCCGGCATGATAGCATGCGACGCGCTGGTTATAGATGTTTTTCGCCCCGCGCGTTTTATTTGCCTGCTGCCGGGAGTTGCATACCGCGATAACGCAGTCTTCCGGAAGTGCGGCGGTTTTTCCCTTTGCAAGCGGAGAAAAGGATATTTGCGTGACGGCGCCTAACCGGGAGTACTTGATTGCCGCATGGTCTCCGCTGCCGCCTCTTGTGCCGACGTATTGTTCCCCTTCTCCGCAGAGTTCGACGAAACGTTCAGGCGTAATTTTTAGATTGTTCAGCGCGACCACCGACTCCGCAATAGATACAAACAGCGCCGAAGAGGAACTGATACCGCCTCCCGCGGGCAGGTCGCTGGATGTCATGATGTTCATGCCCCCGATAGTTTTTCCGCCTGAAAAATGCTCGAATCTTGCCATTGCCGCCTTGACGTACTGCCCCCAGTCTCCTTTTGCGGCAGTTGCGGAGTTTTTCACGCCGGCGCTGTTGATAAAAGCATGCCAGTCGCTTTTTGAATCCGCCCCGAGTTCGTCAATCGAAAAGCGTCTGTTGGGGAATTTTCCCGGCTCCATGCTGTGGGCGGCTACCAGCCGGTCGTTTCTCTGCCCTGCAATACAGTAAATGTCCTTGTCGAGAGCCGTCATGTTGACATCGCCGTTCTGGTGGTCAATGTGTCTGCCCATGAGGTTTATTCTGCCGGGCGCTCTCGTTATGACGACAGGGCCGTTTCCGAACTGAACCATGTATTCCTTGAGGGCGGAAACCAGCATTGACCGTTTTTTTTCAACGTAGGGATAGTTGATGCCGTATATGCCGTGAAAATATTCCAGCGACCTGGGCGATGCGGTTTCCAGATGCCTCAACCAGTCAAGGGGAGTACGTACGGCAGAAACATTTTCCTTTACGAATAAGGTGTTTTTTTGCGAGAAATGGCGTTCAATTTCCATCATTTCTTCCGGAGTATTGAAAGCCATGACCTGGCAGGGGTTTTCAACCGGCATGACGGTTATTTTCGCACCGGCGTTTGCAAGGATGCCTATGGCGTCGGTCAGGTATTCTTCTTTCTGTGCGTTGTCGTCCTTGAGGTTTTTTATCGAAGAAAAGAAGGCCTCTTTTTTGAAAAGGTAAACCGACAGGTTTACGTGTTTTACCTCCGAAAGGATTTCGGGGGTGATTTGCCTGCCGTTGAGGATTATGCGGAAGTTGCCGTCGGAGGAGGATTTTTTTATGTCAGGCACTTCGACTATCCCTTCCACCCCGCCCTGCCTGGTTTGTATTATGCGCCCGGAATTCGGGAAGTCTTCAACCCTGCCGGCGATAAGCGCCAGGTCGCTGTCTGTCCCGTAGAATTTTTCAATGAGTTTTTTCAGGGCGTCCTCTTCTATGACCTTGTCTCCGGCTATAACCAGGATGTCTTCGACCGAAGGGATGGTTTCCATGAGCGCGGCGGCGGTTTTTGCCGCATTGCCTGTGCCCCGGGGCTCGAGCTGGTAGCAGAAATAGTGTACGCCGGGTGCGGATGAAACCGTCTGCATAACCTGTTCGGCAAGGTGTCTTACGACTATGAAGTGCTTTCTTATTCCGCACCGGTCAAAAACTTCGATTGTGCGGTTTATCACCGGTTTCCCGCCCAGGGGGAAGCAGACCTTGTGCACCGAGGAACAGCGCATCCTCGTGCCTTTGCCGCCCGCCATTATCACAGATGCGATATTCCGGCTCATTTATTTTTCCGCGTAGAACGCGCGGTATGCGAGATGCGTTGAGTAGACGTCCGCTTTGCTGGTCAACTCGTAAGGCGCGTGCATTGACAGCACTCCTGTTCCGCAGTCGAGCGTGTCGATGTTGTACCGCGCTATGTAGGTGGCGATTGTGCCGCCGCCGCCCTGCTCTATCTTTCCTATCTCGCCGGGCTGCCACAGGACGCCGTTTTTATCAAAAATGTTTCTTATGAAGGCGACGTACTCGGCGGTGGGCTCTATGCTGTGTCCCTTGCCTCTGCCTCCGGTTGTTTTTGTTATGACCACCCCGCATCCGAGCCGCGCTGTATTCCTCGGGTCGGCAACCTCTTTGTAGTTGGGGTCGAATATGGTATCCACGTCTGCGGAAAGCGCCTTAGAATTCTGTATGGCGGTTTTAAACTCTTTTTGGTGCAGTCCGGATTTTTCCAGCACTTCTTCAAGCGTGAACCGGAAGAATTCGGATTGCGCAGAGGTTGCGCCGCTGCTCCCGATTTCTTCCTGGTCGACCATGACGCAAAAGGTGCTTTTTTCGGGGCGTTCGGTTGCAATCAACGACTCCATGCTCGTATATGCGCATACCCTGTCGTCCTGTCCGTAGCCCAGTATCATGCTTCTGTCAAAACCGGAATCCCGGAGTCTGCCCGCGGGGACAAACTGGAATTCACTGCTGATGAAATCGTCTTCCGAGATGCCGTAGGCATCCTTCAGGATTTTCAGGACGGCACTTTTGGTTTTTTCCTTTTTCTGCTTGGAGTCCGGCATGCTTCCAACTATGATATTGAGGTTTTCGCCGGGAAATCCGTCTTCGATGGTTTTTTTCGCCTGGTCCTTGCCCAGATGCGGCAAAAGGTCGGTTATGTTAAATACGGGGTCGCTTTCCTTTTCTCCCAGTGCAATCTCCTTTTTCCGTCCGTCTTTGAAAACCACTGTCCCGTACATTGCAAGCGGTATCGTGAGCCACTGGTATTTCTTTATCCCGCCGTAATAGCATGTTTTCAGCATGCACACGTTTTCATCTTCGTAAAGGGGATTGGCTTTCAGGTCGAGGCGCGGAGAGTCTACGTGTGCGACAATGAACCTGCATCCTTCGCCAGCCGGCCTTTTTCCCACTGTTCCGAGAATCAGGAGCTTTTCCTTGTTGACGGTGTAAAACCTGTCTCCGGCCGAGAGTTTCTTGAAACTGCCGAGAGGTTTGAATCCTTTCTTAACGGCTTTGCCGATGCCTGCTTTTACGAATCTGCGTTCAGTCTTGTTTTCGGAAAGAAAGTCTTTGTATCCTTCGCAGAATTCCATTGCCAGATTTTTTGTTTTCGCGTCCCACAACTCCCATCCTGTTTTTCTTTCCATATCGTATGCCTCCCTGTAATGTAACGTCCTTATTTTAATGTAGAGAGGGAATACAGTCAAATAAGCGAATTGCGCAGATTCTTTATAAGTGAACGGAAAAAAAGAAAGACAGCCAGGGGAAATACGGCTGTTATAAGCCTGTTATAATGGAGCGCTTCCGCGAAACGGAAATGTAAAACGGAGAGAAACGCTCTCGTAATGCCGCATCCCGGGCATTGTACTCCGAGTATGTTTTTAAAAAGGCAGATTGAGGGCAGAGAGTCCAGTTTTGAGACCGGCAATGCAAACAAGGCAAGGATAACGGCCGCATAAGGGACAAGCGTTTTCCACACTGCCGGGCGCATTTTCATGGCGGACTATTTGCGTATCAGGGGGTTTCCGTCGCTGTCTTTGTATTTGCCAGTGGCGATGAGAAGTACGTCTACCAGCCACCAGATTCCGCATCCGCCGCCGGTCAGAAGTTTCAGTATTCCGAGTCCGACGTACCCGGTATAGAACCTGTCAACGCCGAGGCCTCCCGCAAATACCGAAAGAAGGAGCGTAATCAGCCAGTCTTTGCCCTCCTCGCCGGAAACAAGCCTTACCCCGCATTTAGTGCATATTTCCGCTTTTTCGTCTGTGGGCGCCCCGCAGTTCTGGCAGAACTTTTTTTCTTTCGCCGTAGGAACTCCGCAGGCAACGCAAACCACTGCCTTGTCATCAATCGCTTTGCCGCAGTTTCTGCAGTACATATCAACCTCCTTGCCCCCGCTCTCTCAAAAAGCGTGAAATGTGAGATGTCAGATGTGAAATGTAAATGCTTCTGCTTTTCACGTCTCACTCTCTTTCAAATCGAGGGAGCAAAAGCATTAAAAATCTATTCCCCTGCGGGCTTTTATTTCAGGGAACGGATGCTTTACTTTTTTCATCTCCGTTATGACGTCGGCCCTGTCGATAATCTTGTCGGTTACACTGCGTCCGGTGAGGACAAGTTCGGAAGTTCGCAACTTCATATCTATCAGTTTCAGTATTTTTTCCTCGCCGAGAAATCCGTCGCGCACCGCAATAAGGATTTCGTCAAGTATGACGACATCGTAGCGGTTTTTCTGTATGATGCTCATCACCTTGGTTTCCCAGACTTTTCGAAAGGTCTCTTTGTATCTTTTCAGGTCTTCCGCAGAAAAATACTGAAAGCCGGGATGCATCGGTGCGAAGTTGTATACATGCACGTTTTGCGTGTTTTTGAGTACCGCAAGTTCCCCTGATAAGGGTTTTTTGAAAAACTGGAAAAAACCGACCTTCAGCCCCGTACCGGCGGCTCTTGCCGCCAGTCCTACCGCGGCCGTGGTTTTTCCCTTCCCTTCTCCGGTGTAAACCTGTACCAGTCCTTTTTCCAGCCGGTGTTCTTTTCGGCTATCTGCCGCAGGTAACCGGTTTTCCCGTTTCCGCGGATTCATATATGCCTTCTATTATCCTGACAACGGACAATATTTCTTCTTTTTTTGTCAGCGGATTTTTGTTTTCCCTTATGCATCCGATGAAGTGGTTTATCTCTTCTTGAAACATGTCGGACTGGGGAATGGTCGGCAATACGTCGGTAAGTATGCCATGCCGTTCGGAATAAATGCGTACCGGGTTTTTGGGGTTCTCAGGGTCGGGCATCTGCGCTCCCGCAAGCGTGCCGAAAAGACTTGATTTTAATCCCGTTTCCGAGTTGCCCGCCCAACTGGCTTCGGCAACAAGCGTTGCTCCGTTGGAGAGTTTTACGAATCCCGAAGCAAGTTCTTCCACGTCCATTTTTCCCGTGGCAACGTCTCCCTTTCGCGTTTCAGCCGGAGGCCATCCCCCGTCGGTTGCCTTGTCCTTGAACTTGGCGTATTTCGAACCGATTATCAGTTCCGGCATGGGGGCCCCCGCAAGGTAGATAACAAGGTCGAGGATGTGGACGCCGACGTCCATCATCGGCCCCCCGCCCGCAAGTTCCTTGTTTGTAAACCACGTTCCCAGTCCCGGTATGCCGCGCCTGCGAAGGTATCCCGCCTTGATGTAATAGATTTCGCCGAAATCTCCGGCATCTATCATGGGTTTCAGAACCTTTGCCTCTCCTGAAAACCTTCTCGGGAAAGCCGCCATGAATTTTTTGCCGGTTTTCTCTGAAACGCTGAAGACCTTTTCCACATCCGCACCCGTAAGGCATATGGGCTTTTCGCACAGGACGTGCTTGCCTGCTTCCATTGCTTTTATCGACTGCTGTGCGTGGAATGCATTCGGCGAGCAGATGGACACTGCGTCGACGTCGGATTCAATCAGTTTTTCCCATTCCGTGAAGGGCTGTTTTATTCCGAACTTATCCGCTACATACTGCAGTTTTTCCTTGTTGGTATCCGCTATTGCCGCAACCTCTACGTTTTCCGCCTTCTGATACGACGGTATATGCGCCGCCTGCGCTATGCCGCCCGCTCCTATTATTCCCACTCTGATTTTCTTCATCGTTGGACTCCTTTACCCCGAACTCCTCGTTGCATATCTTACATAGTGAGGGGATTACAGTTTTTTGTTCATTACTTTTACTATCGGTTTTATTTCGCTCATGAAGTCGGCGAACATTTCCGGCGTAAGCGACTGGAATCCATCCGAAAGCGCTTCTTCCGGATGAGGATGCACCTCTATCATCAGCCCGTCGGCGCCGGACGCAATTGCGGCTTTGGACATCGGAATTACCAGGTCGCGTCTGCCGGTGCCGTGGCTTGGGTCGACGAATACCGGCAGGTGGGATTCTTTTTTCAGGACGGCGACCGCCGAAAGGTCAAGCGTGTTTCTCGTGAAATCCGAGTCAAAAGACCTGATGCCGCGTTCGCACAGTATAACCTGTTGGTTCCCCTCTTTGAGGATGTACTCGGCGCAGTTGAGAAACTCCGCAATTGTTGCGGAAAACGCCCGTTTCAGAAATACCGGCTTGTCCGATTTTCCCACTTTTTGCAGAAGGCGGTAGTTAAACATGTTTCTTGCGCCTATCTGGAGTATGTCGGCTATATTTACGGTTCCGTCAACGTCTTCCGGCGAAAGCACCTCGGTTATGACGGGCATGCCGTAGAGTTCTTTCGCTTCTCTCAGCATCTGAAGGCCTTCAAAACCGAGTCCGGAAAAGGAATAGGGAGATGTTCTCGGCTTGAAAGCGCCGCCTCTCAAAATTCTCCCACCGGCTTTTTTTACGGATTCGGCGGTTTTAAACAGCTGTTTCTTGCTTTCTACGGAACACGGTCCTGCTATGACCGTAAGATTGTTGCCCCCGATGGATAGTTTGCCGATTTTTATGACGGTATCGGCCGGGTGGAATTCCCTGCTTGCCAGTTTATAACTTTTCAGGACGCTGATTACCTGCGCCACTCCGGGAAGTATCTTGAAAACCTCGTCGGAGATGCCTCTCGTATCGCCGATAATGCCGATAATCGTTTTTTCTGCGCCCCTGCTCAGGTTAACGTCAAACCCGTATTTTTTCACCTTTTTGATTACGGTATTTGTTTGTTTCTCCGTAGCGGACGAACTCATTATGATTATATCGGCCATATCAACCCCCTTAAATTTTCAGAAAACCGGATTGAGTTTGCCGAAGGGCAAGGGTGTACGGTTTCAGTCTTCATTTTTTCCTCCTATGGGATAAGACCCCAGAATTTTCAGAAAAACGCTTTCCTTTTCAAGTTTTACAAGAGCGTCCTTGATTATATCATCATCCTTGTGTCCGACAAAGTCAAAGAAGAAAATGTAGTCCCATGCCTTCTTCTTGCTCGGGCGGGATTCAATCCGCGTAAGGTTTATGTTGTTCTCCCTGAAGCGCATGAGTATCTCGTGCAGCGCCCCCACGCGGTCTTTTATCGATAAAAGGACGGAGGTTTTGTCGTGCCCTGTCTTGTTTGAAAAGTTGTTTCCAACCACGAGGAATCTCGTGATGTTTTCGCTGTAGTCCTCTATCTTTTCCGCAAGAACGCCTATATCGTAAATGCCTGCCGCGGTCAGCGAGCCTATTGCGGCGGCATTTTTTTCCGTTTTTACTTTTTTTACCGCCGCGGCGGTGCTTTCGGTTTCCACGATTTTCGCTTCCGGCAGATTGTCCATAATCCAGTTCCAGCACTGGGCTATCGGCTGTGGATGCGAAAAAATCTTCTTCACCTTCGACAGCGACGTTTCCTTTGAAAGCATGTAGTGGTGGATGTCGAGCAGTATCTCGGAAGTAATTTTCAAACTGCTTTCCACGAACATGTCGAGGGTGTGCGTGACAACCCCTTCCGTAGAATTTTCTATCGGCACGACTCCATAATCCGCCCTGCCCTTTTCAACCTCGCGGAAAACGTTGTCGATTGTTTTGCAGTGCAGGTACTCGCTTTTTTCCCCGAATTTCTGGAGCGCCGCCTGGTGCGTGAACGTTCCTTCCATGCCGAAATACGCTATGCGCACCGGCCTGAACATCCCCCTGTATATCTTGAAAATTGCGCTCATTATCAGGCCTATGTCTTCCTTTGTAAGAGGACCTTCGTTGCCGCGTGCGAGGTTTTCTATTATCTTCCGTTCTCTTGACGGGTCGAAAGGCGGCAGTTTTTTTAGATTTTTAACCTCCGCCACTTCTCTTACCTGCCGGGCGCGCTGGTTCAAAAGGTCAATGATTGACCGGTCTATCGAATCTATTTTTTTCCGTATGTCTTCAAGATTTTTCATCTTTCACCCCGCCTCTTTCAGGATTTTTTCGACCGTTTCCTTTTCTATCGCCACTCCGCTTTTGACCGTTCCGATGTCCTTAACCGCCACGAACCGGATTTTTCCGTCCCTGACCTTTTTGTCGAATGCGAGAAAATCCGCCGTCTTTGCAATATCCATGCCCGCAAAGGAAAACGGCAGTCCGTGTTTTTTTACCGTTTCTTTCACCGCTTCAAATACGTTTTTTTTGCAAAAACCCAGTTTCCACGAGAGATAACTTTCTCCCACCATGCCCAGCGCAACCGACTCGCCGTGCGTCATTTCCGGGAAGAGCGAGATTTCAACCGCATGCCCGAGCGTATGCCCGAAATTCAAAATCTCCCGCAGACCCTTTGTTTCCTTCTCGTCTTTCTCTACCACGTCCTTTTTAATCATTATGCTTTTTTCAATGAGTGCCGGGTATAAGCTCCGCATGCCGGAAATGTCATTGTCCCGGACAATGCCGAATATTTTCCTGTTCCTTATCACCCCGTACTTTATTATCTCGGCTATGCCCTGTTTCTCCTCTCTTTCGGGAAGCGTTGCAAGGGTGTTGAAATCCATGTATACGAAAGACGGCTGGTAGAAACTGCCGATGAGGTTTTTCCCCGAAGGCATGTTGACCGCGGTCTTTCCGCCTATCGATGCGTCAACCTGCGCAAGCAGTGTCGTGGGAACGCAAGCGTAGTTGATGCCCCGCATGTATATCGAAGCGGCAAATCCTCCAAGGTCGCTTACCACTCCTCCGCCAAGCGTCAGCAGGGTGTCGTTCCTGCACATCCTGTTTTCAGCGCATTTCTCAAGAATCCGGTAAACCTTTTTAAAGTTTTTGGCGCTTTCTCCGGGCTTGATTACCGCGTCTAAAACGTCTCTGCCGCTTTCCTCGAGAACCCGTTTGACAGTCGCCCCGTAAATGGAAAATACTTTTGAGTCGGACAGCAAAAGCACTTTTTTTCCGTATGCCTTGCCTCTCATTGCGCCGCCGAGTTTTTCAAGAGGCCGCCCCGGGTAAATAAAGTAACTGTTTTCCCGGAGATTGACTCTTATTTTTTTCATGCATAGATTATATATTAAAACGGAACGCTTAACAAAAAGATGTTGATATACGGCGGTTTTTGTGGTATTCTTTCCCGATGGATTTAATCGTTGAAACCTCAAAAATCTTAAAGGGGCGGGTTGTTATACCCGGTTCGAAATCCCATACTATCAGAGGCGTGATTATAGGTTCATTGGCAGGCGGCACTTCAAAGATAAACAATCCCTTGAATTCGGCTGATACGGCGGCTTCCGTAAGCGCGTGCAGGCAGTTGGGCGCCCGGATAGATGTTTCCGGAAACGGATGGGCAATCGAAGGTTTCGGCGGAACGCCCCGCAATCCCGGAAAGACACTGTATATGGCGAATTCAGGAACGTCTTTCAACCTGCTTGCAGGGGTGGTTTCCCTCGGTGATTTTGAGGTTGTCCTTGACGGCGACGACTCTTTGAGGACGAGGCCTGTCCGGCCGCTTCTCTATGCACTGGGACTTATCGGGGCGCAGTGCGCATCTCTCAATAATAACGGGAGACCTCCTGTAAAAATAAAAGGGAGAATAAAAGGCGGAAAGACGAAGGTTGACGGCGTGAGTTCGCAATTCGTATCTTCTCTTCTCGTCTCATGCCCGCTGGCGGAAAACGATACGGAGATTGAAGTTGCAAACGTGCGGGAAATACCTTATATAGAGATGACGCTTAAGTGGCTGGAGGAACGCGGGATTGCATTTGAGAGAAACTCCGGATGCACGCGCTTCAGGATAGAAGGCGGGCAGTCGTATAAAAGGTTTGATAAAGAGATTCCCGCAGATTGGAGTTCCGCCACGTTTTTCCTCGCGGCGGGTGCGGTGGCCGATTCGGATATTCTGTTGAAAGGACTGGACGCCTGCGATGTTCAGGGCGACAGGGCTGTTATGGGGTACCTTGAAAAGATGGGTGCGGACGTCAGGGTTGAAGAGGAAGGGATACGCATCAGGGGCGGCGGTCTTAAAGGAGCGGAACTTGACCTGAGCGATACCCCGGACGCACTGCCGGCAATGGCGGTGCTGGGCTGTTTTGCGGAAGGAACCACAAGGATTTATAACGTGGCGCATGCCAGGATAAAAGAGACCGACAGGATAAATGTTATGGCGCGGGAACTTTCAAAGATGGGTGCGGATATAAGGGAGACGGAAGACGGGTTGATAATCAATCACAGCCGGTTGAAAGGAACCGCGGTTAACGGGCATCACGACCACCGGGTGGTGATGGCTTTGTCCCTTGCGGGGCTGATTGCATGCGGCGCCACGCGGATAAATACCGCGGAATCGGTGGATGTGACCTTCCCCTGTTTCGCGGAGTTGATGGAGAGCATAGGCGCAAAAATAAAAACGGATAAGATTTAATCACGCCTGCGTTGTCATTGCGAGGGACGAAGTCCCGCGGCAATCTCATGAGATTGCTTCACAAAAAGCGTTCGCAATGACAAAAAACATCAAGCGGGGCGAGGGAGGTATGAGATGCTGGGAAACACTTTTGGAAGACTGTTTCGCGTTACAACGTGCGGGGAATCCTACGGGATAGGAAAAGGGTCGGGTCTTGCGGTGCTCGTCGACGGGGTTCCGCCGGGGCTGAAACTGACAAGGGAAATAGTACAGAATGAACTGGACAAGCGCAAACCCGGCCACGGAAAACTCAACAGTCCGCGGAAGGAGACCGACCAATGCGCCATTTTCGCGGGCATTGGGCAGGACGGCGTGACGACCGGAGCGCCGGTTGGAATCATTATTTATAACGTGGATACACAGAAGGTTCACATTGACCAGTACAGGGAATACAGGGACATATTCAGGCCCGGGCATGCAACCTACCCGTTCTTTTTGAAGTACGGAGAGGCGCAGGACTGGTGCGGCGCCGGAAGAGCGTCCGGAAGGGAAACCGTGGCGCGGGTTGCCGGCGGAGCCGTTGCAAAATTCATCCTCGAAAGGGAAAAAATCGAAGTGTTGGCATATACGAAAGAATGCATGGGAATAAAAGCGAAGGAGATGGCGTGGGCGGAAATAAAGAAAAACTACCGGAAAAACGAGATAAACTGTCCCGACCTTGAAGCGGCGGAGAAGATGGAAAAACGCGTTCTTGAGATAAAAGACGAAGGGGATACCGCCGGCGGCATCATTGAACTTATCGTTCACAATGTGCCTGCCGGGCTCGGAGAGCCGGTTTTTGACAAGCTGAACGCCGTCATCGCCCATGCGGTTTGCAGTATCGGTGCGGTTAAGGGCATAGAGTTCGGTGCGGGTTTTAAAGTGGGTAGCATGAAGGGGTCGGAAAACAACGACCAGCCGTACATGACGAAAGGCGGAAAGGTGCGGTTCAGAACAAACCATGCCGGCGGCTTCCTCGGGGGCATCACTAACGGGGAGGACATTGTAGTCAGGATAGCGGTAAAGCCCACGCCGACAATATCGGTACAGCAGACCTCCATAAACATGAAGAAAATGAAGGAAGAGAAACTGAAACCCATCACCAGAAGGGACCCTACCCTCGTCGCGAGACTGTATGCGGTCGCCGAGGCGATGACCTCCATGGCGGTTCTGGATGCGCTCTACATGGCAAGGGCGTACGATTCAATGGCGAAACTGGACAAAAAGTGGCTCAAACTGAAGGGTTGTTGATTTCCGGGGTCAGGGGCGGGGATGGAATTTCCTGTA
>CAYPTS010000042.1:8680-17449 GCA_964413825.1 uncultured bacterium | reverse complement strand
TATCCCAGGCCGGCAATCTCCTCAACAGTAACAATCGTCGTATTTACCCTCGCACCAAGCCGCCCGTCTAATCCCTGTCTTTCGTGAATATCTTTAAGTTGCACCGCATAGTTGTAATATTTCTGCGGAGTGATGATAATGCATTCCGCGCTTGAATCGACCTGTGCGGAGTATTCACCTTCACCCAGCGACATGGGTATGAGAACCTGCGGAACCGGCTGTACTTCATACCCGTAAGAAACCTCCACGTCGGCCTGTTTCAGGAAAAGGGCTTTTCCGGTTGCGGGGTTGTATTGTATGGGGTAGATGCTTACGTTCACTATCGTACCGCCTGCCATCCCTGCTTCGCCCGCCTCGACGAATGTCCCCGGCAGGAAAGAATCCCCCTCACCCTGCCCCTCTCCCGCAAGGGGCGAGGGAAGTGAAGAAGTATCATTTCTCCTGATGGAAGCAGAAGCCGGAGGCAGATTAAACTCGCCGGAAATCTCCTGCCACTGCCCGCCGGTTATTTTAACGGAGGCAAGGTATGCGCCCGCAGGTAAATCGAGAGTCATGACCTTTACCGGCAGATGGTAGCCGTACTTCTCCGTAGCCGAACATCCTTCGACGTTGATTGCCGTATACTGCCCTGCCTGTCCGGTGAAAGGCTCGGGAAAACTCACTGAAATCTTTTCAACGCTTCCCGCCGACCCCGCAGAAAAAACCTTTTGGGTTTCTATACCTGAAGATGAAAGAGACAGAGAAGCGCCAAGGTCGAGGGAAAAAGAGGTAAGAGGTATGAACAAAAATAGGAATATGTTGATAAGCGAAAAAACTTTGCGGTGTTTTAAAATCATTTTTATACCCCCTTGTAATAATTACTATTCTGTAATTGTTTTACCTTCAGGTTTTTATTTTGTCAACCTACAATTCACCCTCACCTAACCTCTCCCCTCAAGGGAGAGGGAAAAAGAAAGAAACCAGACCACCGGACGCAGGCATACCCTTACAAAAAACTTCGCCGCAGGCCTTCTGCTTATATAATTCGCCGCAGACGGGCTATGTCTGTAATACCACCTGACAAACGCCCTGCCCGCTTTTCCTGACATCAGTTTCCGGTCCCTGAAATTTTTAAGTTTTATGACCTCTTCCGCCATCTCCGTCCCGTAAGCCGCGGTCGCTATGAAGCATCCGCCGCCGCCTCCGCCGCCCCGGGCCTCGTCGGTATCGCCATCCGCATCGTCATCATCCGGCATGTCTTCTCCGGTCGTGGTGAACGCTGTTTCCTCCGACCACTCTGACCAGTTTTCGGCACTGTCCATGTAGCGCACCTGCCAGAAATACCTTACGCCGCCGGAAAGTATTTGTGCAATAGTAACCGAGGTGGTTGCCCCCGCGTTTTCCAGTTCCCAGACCGCGGCAGTGGAATAGGTGCCGGTTTCCGCCCGCATCCGCCAATGAGAATCGGCCATGGTATCGCCGTCGGGGTCGGAAAAACCGCTCGCCGTTAGCGCCGGCAGAAGAGAAACACCGGTTGCAAGATTCGCAGGGCTCAAGTTTACAGGCCTGTTCGGAGGCCTCTGCGGGTCGTCCTGCGTGGTAAAATAAGTTTCGACCGACCATCCGGAAGACAGTCCCGAATCATTGACGTATTCAACCTGCCATGAATACTCCGTGTCGTAATCGAGTACGCCGGAAGGCAGGGCAATGGAGGTTGACGTATTGGTGGCGTTCCATATTACCGCGGCGTCTTTCTTTATTCTCCACCTGGCAAAACTGAAAACCCCTGCTTCCGGGTCGGAAAAACTGTTTGCCGTGAGCGTCGGAGTAATGGAAACGCCTGCCGTGCCGCCGGCAGGGCTGACGTTTTCCGGCTGGTCAGGAGGTAATGACGGGATTTCCACGGCAAACGCCTTGAGACATACGTTCATGCTTGCCAGTATGCCGGTCGTATCAAGCCAGTCGGTACCGTTAATACTTATGAAACTCTCGCCGGGATTTGCCGAAGCGGCACTGCTGTACAAAGGAATAGCATATTCGACGGAAACAGGGTAGGTATACCCGGGAGTGGTAAGCTTGACCGCAACGGAAAACATCTGTCCCGAAGAAACCGAAACGGGAGCGGACAGTTCAACCGTATGGTATCCGGAAGCCTGCAGCGTCCCGGCTTTTGCGGATACGAGAGTTCCATTCAGCGGCAAACCTGCAGTAACGCCGGTGTAAACGTAAACCTCGTATACCGAAGAAGCCGCCGGAGCATAAAAACCGACGGCGGTCACGCTGTGCCCGGGCAGTGCCGTGAATATGTTGGCAAACCATGCGGTTTCCGCAACCTCGTTGCCGAAGTTGTTGACCCATCCGAGATGGTCGTACGCATATGTGTACGAATAGTTGTCAACTGTTTCCGCGCTATTGAACACAACGCAATATTCCCCGATTCGCGCATCATAGTATGAAACATAAAAATATCCGCCATCCCCCCATGCCGTTCCCCAGCTGTTGCGGACGATAAATGCACCGTTGCCTACGGGTTCGGGATTAAATTGCGCCTTGTCAAAAGTATCGTCCCAGCCGACTATGGCAACTCCGTGATTGGAAGACGCTTCTCCGCCGTAATAATACGAGCTGTAAGCGCCGTTGTAGTAACCGTCGTTATAGTACATGGCCGCGGCGACTGCTCCGTACTGGACAACCGCCTGTTTTATGTTGTCGTTGTCAAGCGCCCCCGCCCTGCCCGGCAGGTAAAAAACCTGTTGAACATGCTTTTGCACCGGCTCATTCCCCAGTGACGCGCCGGGGCCGCTCTCGTAGAGGTCATCCGATTCAAGCACCGGCCCGTCCCATCTTGCAAGGTAGGCGGTTGACATATCGTAGTTACCTCCGCTGTCGTATCCCAAGTCGTACCCGTGCAGATTTGCCATGTTGTTTTCCGAAAAATTCCATACCGCGGATTCATCGGTTAAAAGCCATGATTCCATGGATGAATAGGTTGCAAACGCCCAGCAGGTATTGTACATCCCCTGGTTGCGAACCGGAGTGAGCCTGCCGGAACTGCGCAGGTCGTAAACGGGGTCGTAACCGAGATTTTGATGAATCGAATCGCCGGACAATCTCACGCCCTTCATGTGGGAACGGTCAACCGGAGAAGGAATAAATCCGTATCCGCGCTCTTCAGTGGCCTCTCCCAATGTCTGCTGAATTATTGATTTTTGCAGATATTCCACGAAGGCAGGATTCAATGGAGCGGTTTGAAAATAGGAATCCTGCGACTGCGCAATGCCAGGCGGCAGTGCGGCAAAAAATAACGGTATCAACACTCCTGACAAAAACTTTAATCTTCTATACGGGCTCATAACACCCCCTGTTTTTAACCCTTTTATTATAGCACAGCGTGCGTTTTTGTCAATCAGGAAATGTCGCATTGTTATGGTATAATAGTTTAGACAGAAAGGGGGCATAATGTGTTTAGCGGTTCCGATGAAAGTTTTGAAACTGGAAAAAGAAAATTCCGCAAACGTTGAATTTGGCGGCATCACAAAAACAGTCAACATACAACTGCTCGGCCGCGTTGAAAAGGGAGATTACGTTATAGTGCATGCCGGAGTGGCCATAGAAAAGCTGGACGAGAAAGAAGCGGAAAGGATGCTTGAACTGCTGGGGACCCTGCAAAAATGAAATACCTATCGCCCCCTCCTGCTTCCTCCCCCCTCGAGGGGGAGGATGGAGGTGGGGGGGAGATTTCGAAATGAAATACGTATCGGAATTTAGAAACGGGACGCTGGCGGAAAAACTTCTCGCCGGCATAAAAAGGGAAACTGCGGGTTACAAGAGCGGAGAAATACGTATCATGGAGGTGTGCGGCACGCACACCATGGCAATAGGGAAATCCGGCATAAGAAAAATACTGCCCTCATGCATCCGCCTTTTATCGGGCCCGGGGTGTCCGGTATGCGTTACGCCGGATACGTACATAGACACGGCTATAGAGCTTTCACGGATACCGGCATCCACCATAGTTACATTCGGGGACATGATGAAGGTCCCGGGTTCTTTCTCTTCTCTTGAAAAAGAAAAAGCCGCGGGCGGCAGGATTGAAGTCGTATATTCACCTCTCGACGCCCCGGACATAGCGGAGAAAAACCCAGGGCAAAACGTCATTTTTCTCGGCATCGGGTTTGAAACGACCGCCCCAGCCGTCGCTCTTGCCGTACAGAAGGCGCAGGGAAAAGGCCTTGAAAATTTTTTCGTCCTCGCCGGGCATAAACTCATTCCTCCGGCGATGGAGGCACTGCTGGAAGACAGGGACGTCTGCATAAACGGGTTCTTATGCCCCGGGCACGTAAGCGCGGTAACGGGAAGCGCCCCTTACGAATTCATACCCCGGCGCTATAAAATCCCTTGCGTCATTGCGGGATTCGAAACTGCGGACATCCTCCAGTCGATACTGATGCTGGTAAGAAAGACGGTCAGAAATGAACCTCCTTCCGTTGAAATACAGTATAACCGGGTTGTCAGGAAAGACGGCAACAAAAAAGCGGTGAAAATTACTGACGACGTCTTCTGCCGCGCAGATTCCGAATGGCGCGGCATGGGATGCATAAAACAGAGCGGGCTTGAACTGAAAAAGAAATACGGCGCTTTCGATGCCGGGAAAAAATTTCCCGTTACTGTGAGAAAAACCGGCAGGAAAACCGGCTGTATCTGCGGGGATATCCTTAAAGGGAAAAAGTCTCCTGCACAGTGTAAACTATTCGGGAAAACGTGTACCCCCGAAAATCCGGCGGGGCCGTGCATGGTATCCTCGGAAGGCACCTGTGCCGCATTTTATAAATACGAGGCAGTACGATGAAAAAAAACGAAAGGATTCTGTTATCGCACGGCAGTGGCGGCAGTATGATGCAGTCTCTGATTAAAAACATTTTTATCAAAAATTTTCGCTCGAAAAAACTTGAGAAGATGGAGGACTCCGCGGTACTGGACAATCTACCTGATAAAAACAACCTGTGCTTCACCACCGACTCCTATACCGTAGACCCGCTGTTTTTCCCTGGAGGGGACATAGGAACACTCGCCGTATGCGGCACGGTAAACGACATATCGGTAATGGGTGCGGCGCCGCTTTTCCTGTCCTGCGGCATCATAGTCGAAGAGGGGCTTGAAACTGAAACGCTTGAACGGATAACGCGCTCTATGGCGGATACAGCGAAAAAGGCGGGCGTAGAGATTGTCACCGGAGACTTCAAGGTGGTGGAAAAAGGCAAGGCGGACAAAATCTTCATAAACACATCCGGACTGGGCATACGGAAAAAAACAGCCGCAACCGGAAGAAATTTGATAAAAACCGGAGACAAAATTATAATTAACGGCTGTATCGGCGAACACGAACTCGCGGTGCTCTCGGCGCGGAACAACTTCGGCATTTCATCTGGCATAAAAAGCGACTGCGCACCGCTGAACGGAATAATAAGTAAAATACTTGAGGTATCGAATACCGTCCGTTTCATGCGGGACCCCACGAGAGGCGGCATTGCGGCGGTGCTTAACGAAGCGGCCGGCGGTACGGACAAAGGCATACTCATCTACGAAAACGAAATCCCTGTCGCCGAAAAAACCGTCTCATTGTGCGAGATGCTCGGCTTCGACCCTTTATACCTTGCGAACGAAGGCAAGGTCATCGTTATATGCGGGGAAAAGGACTCCGGCAGGATTCTTTCAGCCATGAAAAAACACCCGCTCGGCAGGAAGTCCGCAGTCATAGGCGAAGTCGTAAAAGAACCTGCGGGCAGGGTTATAATGAAAACTTCGGCAAACTCGCACAGAATCGTCAATAATCTCTCGGGAAGCCAGTTGCCGAGAATATGTTAAGGAAACACTCTTTTTGTCATTGCGAAGCATGCCTTATATGCTGAAGCAATCTCGACTAAGGTTTGAGATTGCCGCGGCGAAAACCCCCGTAGAACGGGGCACGGCGTCTCGCAATGGCAACGGAAAAGGAGCGCAAAAATGGAGAAAAAAAATACGGGTGGTTATTTGCGGAGCAGGGCCGATAGGGACAAAGATTTCCGAATTCATACTTGAACGCTCCTCTCTTGAAATCACAGGGGCGGTGGACATTGCGCCGGACAAGGCAGGAAAGGACATCGGCGAATTCATGGAAGCAGGAAAGAAAACCGGCATCACGATAGAACCGGATGCAAAAAAAGTTTTTTCTAAAAAAAACATTGACGTTGCGGTACTCGCTACCGGCTATTCACTGATAAAAATAAAACCCCATCTGCTGGAGATACTCTCTTACGGCATCAACGTCGTCTCCACATGCGAAGAACTGTCTTACCCGTGGATTACCTTTCCGGATGCGGCGCGCGAGATAGATGCCGCGGCAAAGAAAAACGGCGTATCGGTACTCTCCACGGGCGTAAACCCCGGATTCCTGATGGACTTCCTGCCTCTTGCCATGACCGGCGTATGCCGCAGTGTTGAACGGATAACCGTCGAGCGGATACAGAATGCCGCACAGCGGCGCATCCCGTTTCAGAAAAAGGTGGGCATAGGACTGACAGTGGAAGAGTTCAACCAAAAAGTGAAGGAAGGCACCCTGCGGCACGTCGGCCTCACGGAATCAATCCATATGATTTCCGCGCGCATGGGATGGAAAATCGACAGTACCTCCGACGTGATTGAACCGGTCATGGCAGAACGGCAAACAACAGTCAACGGAAGGATTATAGAAAAAGGCCGGGTTCTCGGCGTGCAGCAAACAGGACGCGGGCTGTCAAAAGGAAAGGAACTGATAACCCTCCTGTTCAAAGCGGCGGCAGGTGTTTCAGAATCATACGACAGAATTTTTATCAAGGGTATCCCGGAGATAGATTCCACCATCAGAAACGGCGTAAACGGAGACACCGCAACCTGCGCCATCGTTACCAACGCAATACCCGCAGTATTACGCGCGGCTCCCGGGCTAAGGACCATGGCGGACATCGAGCCGGTAACTTTTTTCACCGCCCCGTAATACGATGGAACTGATATATACTCTGCCGCCTGCAGGCTTTATACTGCTTCTGGTAAGCGGTTTTATGATAGGCCTGTCCAAAACCGCGGTACCGGGACTGGGCACGCTCGCAATTCCCCTGTCGGCGATGGTGCTTCCGGCACGCGCCTCCACGGGAGTCGTTCTCATCATGCTCATCTGCGGAGACCTGTTTGCAATCGCATACTACAGGAAAAACGCGGTATGGTCTTATCTCCTGCGCCTGTTTCCTTACGCGGTTGCCGGTATTATCACCGGATACATCCTGCTTGGAAAGATTGACGACAACCTGCTGAGGCCGGTCATAGGGATTATAATCCTCTGTATCCTGGCTCTCAACCACTGGTGGAAAAAACATGCCAACGCAAAAATCCACATACCTTCGCGGTGGTGGTTTGCGGCATTCATGGGGCTTCTGGCAGGCACCACGACGATGCTTGCCAATGCGGCGGGACCGATAATGGTAATCTACCTGCTTGCGATGGGACTGCCGAAAAAAGAATTCATAGGAACGGGCGCGTGGTACTTTTTCCTGGGAAATCTCTTCAAGGTGCCTTTCAGCGCCAGCCTCGGACTTATCAATCCCGCATCCTTAAAACTGAACCTTTTGCTTTTTCCCGGGATTGCGCTCGGCGCCGTACTCGGTATACTCGTCATAAAAAAAATCCCTGAAAAATCCTTCAGCGTCATCGTACAGGCGCTTACCGCGGCCGCCGCCCTGAAACTAATCTTCTGACTTCCTGTATTGCTCCGAATACTTCACAATATCGTTCATCATCCTCACGCAGGCAACGGGATGTTTGCCTATGGAGGTTTCCGCGGATAGCATAACGTAATCCGTACCGTCGAGAACCGCGTTTGCCACGTCGCTCACCTCCGCCCTCGTGGGAAAAGGGTTTTCCGTCATGCTCTCGAGCATCTGCGTTGCGGTTATCGAAAACTTCTCGTGTTTTTTGCACCGGGCGATAATCTTTTTCTGTACGAACGGCACCCTGTATACCGGGATGCTGATGCCCATGTCGCCCCTTGCTATCATTATGCCATCCGAAACCCCTGTTATTCCGTCAATGTTGTTTATGCCTTCCTGGCATTCTATCTTTGCGACAAGCAGAAGTCCCTTCCTGTTTCCTGCATATTCCCTGAGAGCAATCATGTCCTCCCTGCTCCTGACGAAAGACTGCGCAATGTAATCAACCTCGTTTTCAAGCGCGAAATCAACGTCTTTTTTGTCCTTTTCGCACAGCGGCGGGAACTTCAGTTTTGCACCCGGTATGTTGATGCCTTTGCGTTCTTTCAGTTCGCCGCCGGCAACGACCTTCAGTTTTATCCTGTCAGTTGCAACGTCCTCTATCCTCAACACGATATTGCCGTCATCGATGTATATGAACCTTGCCGGCTCGAGGTCTTTCAATTTCCCGGGGTAGTCGAAGGGAATGTATCTTCCGCCTCCGGAATCCTGCCCGTTGACCATGTAAACGGTTTTGTTCTTTTCAAGAAGCATTGTCCCGCCTGCGCAAAAGCGCCCCACCCTCATCCTTGCGCCTTCAAGGTCGGCCAGTATCCTTACCCGGCGCCGGTATTTTTTGTTAAGACGGCGCACGGTCTTAATCCTTTCCATGTGCGCCCCGCGGCTGCCGTGCGAAAAGTTTATCCTCACCGCATCCATGCCCGCCTTCGTCATCTCCCTCAAAACCGACTCGGCCGAACTTGCGGGCCCTGCGGTGCAAAGTATCTTTGTCTTCGGTCTGTATCCTTTCATT
>CAYPTS010000042.1:0-8580 GCA_964413825.1 uncultured bacterium | reverse complement strand
ACTTGCGGGCCCTGCGGTGCAAAGTATCTTTGTCTTCGGTCTGTATCCTTTCATTTACCCCGAACCCTCCTTGATTTACCCTCATTGTGAGGGGTTATGATTTTATTAGAGTATAAAGTCTCTCCTTCGCAATGTCAAAAAGCGCCTCCCGTGCTATAATGAGGCATGCAAAAGAAAAAAACGAAGGCGCTTGTACTCCTGTCCGGCGGTCTCGACAGCCGCCTCGCCCTTATGATGATGAAAGAGCAACTGGGAGAAAACAACGTAGAGGCGCTGCACTTCATCCTCCCTTTCGGGGAAGGATGCTGCAGCGACAGGTTCTGCGTACTGTCCTTCGCACAGAAACAATCGGTTAAATTGCACATAATGGACTGCACGAAAGGACGCCTGCTGACGGAATACGTGAAACTCCTGAAACACCCCTCGTTCGGTAGAGGCGCCGCGCTCAACCCCTGCATCGACTGCCGCATCTTCATGTTCAAGAAAACGAAAAAATTCGCAAAGAATATCAAAGCGGACCTCATCGTTACCGGCGAGGTGGCGGGGGAGCGGCCGATGAGCCAGAAGAAAAAAACGCTCCAACTTATAGAATCGCGGGCGGAACTCAAAGGGAAGATATTAAGGCCGTTGAGCGCAAAAGTACTGCCGGAGACGGATGCGGAGAAAAAAGAACTGGTGGACAGAAACAGGATGGAAGGCATCGAGGGGCGCCAGCGCAAAAGACAGATACAACTGGCGCACAAATTCGGAATTTCATTCCCCAATCCAGCCGGAGGATGCCTTCTGTGCGAAAAAGAATTCTGCAAGAAGCTTATACCCTTCCTGAAAATGAAAAGGAGCATTAACGGATTCGACGTCGCTCTTATCAAGGTCGGAAGGCACTTTGAAAACGGCGGCATCGTTCTCGGGAAAGACAGGAAAGAAAACGAACAACTGGAAGTGCTTGCCAAAACCTTTAAAAAATGCTTTCTCATCATACCGGGACAGCCGGGCCCCACGGCGCTGATAAGAAAGAAAAGTTACGAAGAACAGGCGAAACACCTGATAAAAAAATACAGCAAACGCCCCGTCACCTCTTTCATTATTAAAATTTCCTCATGAAACATTGACACGGGAAAAAGAAAACGGTAGAATGTAATTAGTTTATCTTTGTACTGATTACAGAAAGGAGGAGTCAATGGAAAAAGATATGGAGCAGAAAGGCATGCCCCTGCTGGGCGACGTATTCCCCGCTATGCAGGTAGTAACGACCCGCGGCGTAAAGAATCTGCCTGACGCATTCAAGGGCAAATGGTTTGTTCTTTTCAGCCATCCCGGGGATTTTACGCCGGTATGCACGACAGAGTTCGTTGCGTTCCAAAAGAAGTACGATAAGTTCAGAAAATTGAATTGCGAACTCATCGGACTGAGCGTTGACCAGGTATACGCCCATATAAAATGGGAAGAATGGATTAAGGAGAATCTGGGAGTGGAAATTGAATTCCCCATTATTGCCGATACCGGAAAGGTGGCGGAAACACTCGGACTTATCCATCCGGGTAAGGGGTCCAACACCGTGAGAGCGGTTTTTATAGTCGACGCCGACTCTAAAATACGGCTGATGCTTTATTACCCGCAGGAAATCGGAAGGAATCTGGACGAAATATTGAGGGCTCTGGAGGCACTGCAGATTACGGACGAAAACAAAGTAGCCGCACCTGCAGACTGGCCCAACAACGAACTTATAGGCTCAAACGTCATCATCCCGCCTGCAAGAGACGTTAAGACAGCGAAAGAACGTCTTGCAAAAGCGAAGACAGGAGAGTTTGAGTGTTATGACTGGTGGTTCTGCCACAGGAAACTAAAATAAAAAAACATCCCTTTACTCTTCTCTCCATACGGGGAGAGGAGTAAGGGGACTTTTATTTTGAAATGATTTTCGTAAAAGAGCGGATAAGGCTTCCGTCGGCAAGAACCGCATTGTTTAAAGTGCAGTCGCTGTCAACAAGAACGCCGGTGCCGATAATACTGCCTGAAACGGCGCACCTGTCCCGGATAACGGTGTTGTTCAGGACAATGCTTTCTTCAAGCATACAGTCTCTGCCCACAAAGCAGTTGTCTCCGATGATTACTCTGCCTTTTATCTTCACGCCCTCTTTCAGAACGGTGTTCCGCCCGGACAGAAGCCTGCCGTCGCCTTCCGTTTCCTTTACGTCATGGGACAACCCTGCCTTGCCCTCGAGAGCGTCAAAGTTCGCTTTCCTGTACAACTCCACGGTTCCCACGTCAATCCAGTATCCGTAATGAACGCTTCCGGCTATTTTCATGCCTTTATCAAGGATGGACGGGATAACCTCTCTCTCGAGAGAAGACGGGCGGCCTTCGGGAATCTCTCCGAAAATTTCGGGAGAAAAAACGTATACTCCCGCATTTACGGTATCCGTGACAATATCCTGCTGTCCGGGTTTCTCTATGAATTTCTTAATCTCCGCTCCGGAATCCATCATTACAAGTCCGTACGAAGAAGGGTCGTTTACCTTTACCAGCCCTATCGTGGCAAAGGCGCCTTTCTCCTTATGAAAAGACAATATCTTTTCCAGGTTGAAATCCGATATGACGTCCCCGTTGAAAACGACAAACGGTTCCTTGTCTTTTTTGCCGAAAAACCCGCGGGCGTTTCCCAGCCCCCCGCCTGTGCCCAGAGGTTTTCTCTCCGGGGAAATCTCCGCTTTCACCCCCGCCCTTTTCGCGGCAGGACCCACGGCCTTCCTGAAAGAATCCGCCTTGTAGCCTACGCCGACAATCACCTCGTCAAAACCGTATTTTTTCAGGAGTGAAAACTGGTAGGAAATAAGCGGCACGTTTGCAACGGGAAGAAGCGGTTTTGGAACCGACGCCGTAAACGGCCTGACCCGGGTACCCTCGCCGCCAGATAACAATATCGCTTTCATTTGCCCTCCGGACGTTTTATCAAAATATTATAAAGCACATACCGTATTTTGCCAAAAAATGATACAATCTAACTTAAAATGAAAAAACTATCCTTGCTTTTACCGGTTCTGCTCTTTTACGCCGGCATACTGCATGCCGCTGAACCGTCCGTAGCCGGAGAACGACCGTTTACGGTTCTGGTGCTCAGCGGCGGAGGTGCGCGCGGAATCGCCCACGTCGGCGTCCTGAAGGTTCTCGAAAAACTGCGCGTGCCGGTGGACATGGTAGTCGGCACAAGCATGGGGGCTATAGTAGGCGGACTGTTTTCATCGGGACTGCCGCCGGAAGAAATCGAGAAAAAGATTCTGGAGGTGGACTGGGACGACATATTCTCCGACAGTCCCCGCCCGCTCGAACAACCCTACCGCCTGCGGAAAGACTCCGCAGAGTATGCGCAGGGCGCTGAAATAGGCTATTTCGCAAAACGACTGCACATTCCCCACGGAATACTCGCCGGACAGAAACTGTCCCTTGCGCTGAACAACATCCTGACGCCGGCCCTGACTACCGGCGACTTCAACCGTCTCGCCATACCTTTCCGCGCGGTTGCCGCGGACATTGTGACCGGAGAGCGGGTGGACATTTCTTCCGGCAACATTTCCAGGGCGATACTTGCAAGCATGTCCATACCGGGCGTTTTTTCACCGGTGGAGATGGGCGGCCGCCTTCTGGTGGACGGAGGGCTCGCCGCCAACCTGTCCATTGAGACAGCGCGCGCCGAAGGCGCAAAGAGAATCATAGCGGTTGACGTCAGTTCACCGCTTGCTGGAAAAGAAAAACTGAAGTCTCTGCTCGACGTAACCATGCAGGTTCTTGCCATATACAGCCACAGGGACCGCTCCTTCCAGCACTCTCTGATTGAAGAGCAGGACGTCCTTTTGAACCTTGAACTCAAGGGTTTCTCAAACATGGACTTCCGGAAAGCCCCTGAATTAATAGCGGAAGGAAAAACCGCCGCTTTGCTTGCGGCGGATAAACTTGCCCCGCTGTCCGTTCCGGAAAGCGATTACGCGAAGATACGGGAAAAACTCGCCGCATGGGCGAAAAAAGAGCCCGTGGTCCTCGATTTCGTAGAAGTGAAGCCGCCGCGGAAAATCTCGCCGCGCATGGTTACGGAGTTAGTGCAGACCGAGCCGGGACAAAAACTGGACGTAAAAGACGTTGAACGCGACGTAACCGAAATTTACGGAACCGGTTTCTTCGACAAGGTCGACTACCATCTCTTAAAAAGGGACGGAGAGTACGGACTGGTCATCGAACCGCACACAAAACCGTGGGGGCCCAACTACCTTTATTTCGGACTTCAGTTCAACAGCAACAGCGATTTCAATCCTCTTCTGCGCTACCGGATGACCAGAGTGAACGACCTCGGAGGGGAACTCAACCTGCAGGTGCGCCTGGGCATAAACCATAATTTCAAGGCGGAATTTTACCAGCCCGTCGACTACAGGAACCGTTTTTTCATCGCTCCGGTTTTCGATTACGACGTGCGCAACACCGAACTCTACGAAGACGGGAGTTCTTATGCCCGCTACAAAACGCGCTCCGCGTCGACCGGCATAGACATGGGGATGAACGTCGGCAACACCGGGCAGGTACGCGTGGGCATAGCAGGGGAAAAGGTTACCAGCAAACCTTCCATCGGCGATGCGACACTCCCGAAATACGACGATGATGAGTTCCTTTTGCGCGGCTCGCTGGCTTTCGACCGCATGGACAGGATAGTTTTCCCGAGGCGCGGCACCTATTTCGGGGCGGACTATAAAACAACCCTCCCGGGCAGGCGGGAAGACAAAGAATTCAGGCAGTTGGCGCTCAAGGCGTCTTCCGCATGGACTAAATCGCGCAATACCGTACTTTTATCCATGGAAGCACTGAGCAGTATGGACACGGAACTTCCCCTTTACAGGAAATTTTCACTCGGCGGTTTCCACAGGCTGAGCGGGTTCAGGGACGACGAATTCACAGGGAACTATGCCGGACTGCTGAAACTAACATACATGCGGGAAATACGGAAACCCCTTCCGCCGAGGCAAAAGAATTTTTTCCTCGGAGCGAGCATTGAAAGCGGGCAGGCATGGGAGGATTTTTCCGACGTTTCGCTGGAAGACCTGCGGCTGTCCGGCTCGGTATTCCTTGCGTTTGACACGCTCATGGGACCTCTTTATCTCGGATACGGAATAAGGAAAATTGACGAAGGCATCATATACTTCTATCTCGGCCCCGCATTCTGATACGGTATGATTTCATCCGCCTGCCGGTTTTCATCCCATGCCGTCGTAAAGCCAGGTAGATAGATACCTTTCACCGGTATCAGGGAAAATAACAACTATAAGTTTGCCTTTGTTTTCCGCTTTCTTCGCAATTTCCAGCGCCGCCCAGCATGCGGCTCCGCTCGAAATGCCGGCAAGTATCCCCTCCTGCCTTGCAAGTTTACGCGCGGTTATTCCTGCATCTTCATCCTTGACCCGGATAATCTCGTCAATGATTTTCATATTCAGCACACCGGGCACAAAACCCGCTCCTATCCCCTGTATCTTGTGGGGTCCGGGGGTTCCGCCGGATAAAACCGGAGACGAATCAGGTTCCACGGCAACCGCCCTGAACCCTTTTTTCTTCTTTTTAAGCGCCTCGGCGACACCGGTTATCGTACCTCCCGTGCCTACGCCGGCAACAAGGATGTCAACCCTGCCCTCCGTGTCCCTCCATATCTCTTCCGCCGTGGTCTTCCTGTGTATCTCCGGATTTGCAGGGTTGTTAAACTGCTGGGGGATAAATGAGCCCGGGATTCCCTTTGCCAGTTCTTCGGCTTTCCTTATCGCCCCGCGCATACCTTCGGCTCCGGGCGTAAGAACAAGTTCCGCTCCAAGCATTGCGAGGAGTTTGCGCCGCTCGACGCTCATGGTATCGGGCATCGTAAGAATTATCCTGTATTTTTTTACCGCCGCGGTGAAAGCCAGGCCTATTCCCGTGTTGCCGCTGGTAGGTTCAATGATGACACCGCCTTTTTTCAGCAGTCCTTTTTTCTCGGCGTCTTCTATCATCGAAACCCCGATGCGCTCCTTGACGCATCCGAGAGGATTGAAAGACTCAAGTTTTGCCGCTATTTCCGCGCCCATCCCCCCGGACAACCGGCTTAACCTCACCAGCGGAGTATTGCCCACCGTTTTTGTGATATCCTCGTAAATTCTTTCCATATATTCCTCCGTCTCCAGTCAATTGTCCCGTTCCGTGTCTATCTTATCATTTCATCATGCATCATACAAAAAATCATGCGCGTTTTTTGTAGTTCTCTTCCCATATCTTTCGGAGGAAATGGATACCCCGCCTCCCCCACTCTCTTTGACAAATTTTGTTTTTTATTATATTCTATCCCCGCATAGGAGGATACCCCAATGAAAAAGAAAATTATTTGCAACGAAACCGCCAGGTGGACGTCTGAAGAAATAAAAAAAGAAAAAAAAGAAGTAGAGAAAATAAGAGAAATTTTCAGGTCAAAGGGCATTACGGGAGAAGAAGCGTGCAGTATGGTTCTTAGGATGCGCCACGGAAAAGAAGAATGAAATATTACTTAATTGACACCAGCGCCATAATCCCTTACTACGTCCCTTCCTATCTTACAAAAAAAATAACCCGTATAATTGAGGAAAAACAAAAAGGTGAAGCCTTTTTATATATGCCCAATTTCTGTATTGCAGAGGTTTTCAATACCTTCGCCAAATTTTGTTTCAGACAAAAAAAGATAACGGAAAAAGAGTACGAAGCATGTTCCAATAAGTTTAAAGACGCCATTCACAACGCCAGATTGATATACCACTATGAACTTAACAGGTATCACATTTTGAATATTGACTGTATAGCCCCCTTTGAACACCAGTATTGTTTAACCCGAATAAAAAAAACACCAAATGGGAAAGAAGAAAACGAAGATTGGTTCATGAGCACTTTTGATATGCTCTTAATATCAATGGGCATTGAACTGGTAAAAATGATGGGGAATGAAAACGTTTCTTTGATAACCTGTGACAAAAGGATAAAAACAATCTGTGACGTTTTAAGATTATTAGACCCCAAGATAAAAGCAAAATTCGGCATCCCCTCTTACACAATATATCCTGAAGCCAAACTCCTCGCCTCTTTTTGACATCTGCTACTTTTTTTCATGGTTCTCTTCCCATATTTTCCGGAGGAAATGGATGCCCCGCCTGCCGTAGGTGTTACAGATTGAATCAGCATCATCCCTGTTTCCTTTTTCGTAAATCCTTTCCACAATCAATTCAATATCTTCTTGTTGATGTGTGGGCTGGCATAATTTAAAGTGTAGCACAGAAAGGAAGAGGAAGTAAAAGACTATGTTAGGTGTTTATTTTGTCGATGAGGAGGGGCAGGGTTGGGCTGTAATCCCCTGTCAGGGAAATTGTCGCTTCTTTTTCACGCGAGTCAACAGCAAACTCTATGTTTTCCCTCCCGGCAAGCACTGACAGAATTTCGGAATAAAAAATCAGGTCTCCTTTCTCTGAAAAAGATATTTTTTTGCTTATTGCGCCGTCTTTCTTTGTCCAGTTATTGCCGGGCAGGTCGTATGCCGGCGCACTGCCTGCATAGACAGGTCCCGCCAGAATCTTTTTCAGCGCTGCTATCGCGGACTCATAATCGGGCGGACTGGTCATTTCCGGGACAAGTTGAAAGTATCTTATCACATTGCCGGCGTCCACTATCATCACGCTTCTTGCAAGAAGCCCGAGTTCTTTTATCAGCAGGCCGTAGTTAAGAGCAAAGGACTTGCTCTTATAGTCCGACAGAACGAAAACATCCTTTATGTTATTCGCCTGGCAGAATCTTCTCTGGGCAAAAGGCAGGTCCATACTGATGCCGAGAATCACGACGTCCACGGAGAACCCGGAAGCCCGCTGATTGAATTCTTTGACCTGCAGGTCGCATACCGGCGTATCGAGAGAAGGGAAAGTCGTAATGACCTTCGTTTTGCCTTTGTACCTTTCAAGCGTCACTTCTTCCATCTCCTGTGAAGTAACCCTGAAGTCTGAAGCGGTATCTCCCGCGCGGAGAAATACGCCGGCAACACTTACTTCTTTACCTTTGAAAGTAATCTGCCTGTCCATTTTTCCTCCCTTTGATTGCCGCTGCAACGTCACAGTTTATTGAAAACAGAAAGTTTGCCCGAACCGGTCAGTATCAGGGACACGCATGCCGCAAGAATGAGCATCTGGAATTCAAACCCCCCGTTTGCCGCAAAAAAACCGTTGGGCGCGTGAACCTTCGCTATGGCCGCCAGCATTACTATCGAGAGCATCGCCGCACTGATTCTCGGGAGAACTCCGAGTATCAGGCAGATGCCGCAGACAAATTCCGAGAGGGCGGCCGCCCATGCCCATAGAAACGCCGGGGCAAAACCCAGACTGCCCACGAACCCGGAAAAGGCGTCCATTCCCCCGCCGCCGAAGATTCCGAACAACTTCTGCGCACCGTGGGCGACGAATATCGCCCCCACCGCAATTCTCAACACCAGAAAAGCCGCATCCATCCCATTCTTGTTCTGTAGAGTAGACATTTTCTTTAACCTCCTTTTAATGCCCCTCGCAGAACCGTGCT
>CAYPTS010000041.1:9259-17844 GCA_964413825.1 uncultured bacterium | reverse complement strand
TGGTTTTATTCACTGGAAGATAATATCGCCCGTGCTGTTTTCCATGGTGAAAGAATTTCTCATTTGGCAGTATCTTCTGATGGCAGAAAAATTGTCTACTCAAAATACAGTGGAAACCGCTGGAATATATACATAGCGGCAGTGCATAATTTCCGGAAATTTGCATCGGCAAGGCTTCAAGGATGGAAAGATGCGATAGATAAATGACCCGCGGGCGGTAAAACCGCTGATAGACGTCCTTGATGAACCGAACAATCCGGTGCGGGAAAACTACGGCGATACCCTGAGGGAGATAACAGGCATGGAATTGGGCAACGAACAGAAGGAGTGGCTTGACTGGTGGGAGTCCAATAAAAACATGTTTTAAATATATTCTCAATAGTGATTTACCATCACTTCTTTTCTGCTTTGCGGAGGGAGGAGAGGGCAAGGAGGGCGGTAAGCAATGCCATGGCGAGGAGTCCTTTTGCCGCTTCGGGGAGGATTTCATTGACGTTAGCCACGGTTTTCCATGTGTTTAAAATCAGGATGCTTTTGGCAAGCAGGAGAAGACAGGCGGCTGACCAGAAGAGGACGGCGGCGGGCCTCTTGTTTTTTATCCGGGGAAGAACAAGGCATGTTGCCGCAATCCAGAAAAGCCATGAGAGTTTCTGCACGCTGTTTATTGAAGTGAAGTAAAAAAAGGAACCGGTAAACGGTTCAAACGTATGGTTGGCGCGGCCGGTACCTGCCTGCCGCCGGTATTCGATGACCCTGAAACGGTCTTTTTCCCTGTTGCGCAGGGCGGAAATAACCTCTCTTTCCCGTTCCCCGGCGTCCATCTTTTCCCAGCCCGGTACAATGAACCCTGTCCATACGGTGCAGAAGTTTCTCCATCCGTGCCAGTTTGTCCCGCTGACCGGCACCGCTCCTTTTTCCCTGCACAGGGCAATTATTTCGCGCTGTTTTTCCAGCGTCAGTGGAACGGATGCGTTTCCCGCTATCTCAAATCCGTCCGCGCCGGCGTCGGCAAGGTCTTCCATTGAGAAGGCAGATTTTTTTTCAGCCCAGTAATGGGGTACGATTACCGCTCCTCCCAGTCGGTGGGCGTCTTCTATCAAATCTTTCAGATTTTCATACCGTTTGGCATCGATGTCTTCCCGTGCGCCCAGAATGTTCAGGTGAACCCTTTTGAAGTTAACCTCCTGTCCGGGAATTGCCGCGGCGGCAAGGGAATGGTTTTTAATTATGCCGCGCTGGATTTCAGCGGCAGGTCCAATTCTGTCGTGTTCTGTGATTGCCCATCCGCCGAATCCGTGGTTTGTGTGCCAGCGAAAACTTCTTTCCGGGGTTGCGATGCCGTCATGGGAATAGATTGTATGGGAATGCAGGTCAAGGAAAATCTCGTCCGGATTTTTTGAGACCATGCGGTAACCGGGCATGGGAACGAAGATGCAGTAGATGATAAAAAGGATGAATATTGCCGCGGTTACGAGCAGTCCTCTGAAAATCGGCAGTATTTTTTTCCTGAAGGGAGCGCGCATTCTTAAAAGCGCAAAGACAATCCATGCAATTGAAAGCCATGCCAGCCATGAGAGTAACTGGGCTTTGGGGTCCGGCAGGGTCAGGAAATATGAGGGGAAGTCGAACAAAGGGGCGAAGAGTCTGCCGGCAAGGGGAATGACTGCTTCCGCATCGCTTATAACTGTTCCTGCCGCAATGTCCACAGGACTGTATGCCAGCATATTCCTCCCCTGTAAAAACGTTATTAAATCAAAAAGCCCTCTTCATAAGGGAGAGGGCTTTTTGAACTTTATCTGTATGATGCACTACATTCTTAAACGGATGCCTGCGAACACCCGCCAGTTGGAGGCGCCGTAGCCGTCGACGATTCCTGCTCCGCCGCCCAGTGTGAATGTTACGTTTTCGGCGGCGTATCCGTAAGACAGCAGTCCTTCCACGGGCGTGGTGTCCGAATCAAAACTGAACGGGTCCTCGCTTCTGCCGTATACTTCCGCGGCGAAATAACAGGACGTATCGGGAATTTTCAGAACAAGTCCGGTTCCGAACAGGATTGAGTGGTTGATGTCCAGGTTGTCCAGCACCTCTCTGGACTGGTAGGCATAGCCCATGTTGACCGTCCAGAGTGCATTCTCGCCTATCGGGCTGTCAAGGATGCCGCGTATGCCGAAAGCGGTACTTCCGCCTTTCAGGTATATATTGTTATCTCCAGTATCGAACTGCATGTAAGGCGCAATGGCAAACTTCACAGCGCTTTCCGAGGGGAATCTGTATTTGTAAATAACAGACAGGTCTCCAAACCCGTCGCTCTCCGTATCCGGGAAATCGGAACTCTGTTCAACTATGTACGGGACGACTATGGACACCTGCTGTACCTCGCAAATGCCCAGGGTAACGGCGGCCTGTAGAAGGTGTTGTTCCTTTACCACGTCCATTTTTGTCCCGCCTAGTTCGCCTTCAAGCGGCCTGTCCGCGTATGAATAAAATATGTCCGCGGCAAACTTGTTGTGCCCGATGGTATGCGTCGTGGGCACTATCACCGTGTACCTGTCGCCGGGCGAAACGTCAAAGTGGTTGGCGTCCGCGGCAAAAGAGTTACAGGAAAATCCCATGATAACGCCTATCGCCAGAACAACCGCCGCCGCCCTTGCCGCTCTTTTTCTGAATGCAAGGAGGAGCAGGGCAAGTCCCGCCATAACGTACGGTATCAGTCCCTTTACCGCCAGAAGTGCAACTCCGTACAGGGGCGCAAGCGCCGTTCTCGTTACCGCCTTGAGAACTTCGTTTTGCGCTATCGCCGCGGCATACCGCGGGCTGTGCCTGTAGTACCACTTTACAAATGCTCTGCCTGCGGCGCTTGTTAGCAGGTATTTGTTCCTGAATTCCCTGAGTACCTGCACGTGCCGTTCCAGCGGAGAGCCGAACGCCGCGGTCGCTATGAAGCATCCCGTACTGCTTCCGCCGCTTAAGGAGGCTATTTCATCCAGTCCGAGGTTGATGACAAGAAGGTCCCAATCGTAAATTCCTCCGTCTCTGGCATTGTCGCTACCCTTTTCCTTGAAAAGTATTTGGTCGCCGGTCGGGCTCCAGTACATGCGTCTGTCATAGCATCCTTCGGTCAACTGTATTGTTTCCCCTGTAGCGACGTTGATGATAAAGATATGTGATTCACTCGGGTCACCTTCAATATATCTCTTGAATGTCACCCATTCCGAATCCGGGCTCCAACTGTGGGGGCCGCATGCCCACTCTTCACCTTCCATCCCGTCTGTTATGCCGCTGACGAGCACCTGTTTATCCGTGCCGTCCGGACGCATAATCCAGATTTCGCTTGTTACAGGTTCTACACTGTTATCCCTGCGGTGGTAGGAAATCCATTCCCCGTCCGGGCTCCATGCGGCCCAGTTTTCGCAGAAGTTTGAGGCATCTTCATCTGACAACATAGTGAGGTCGTCTCCGTTCGGCCTGACCTTGAAAATCCTGCTGTAACCATACATCCATGCATTGAATAAAACCCATTCCGAATCCGGGCTCCAGCTGTGTTTTCCGCAGTTACTTAAGTCTTCGGATACCAGAACGGTATTCTCTCCGTCAATATCCATTACCCAGATGTCTTTATCACAGGTGCGAAATGCTATCTTTGTTCCGTCAGGGCTGACCATCGGTTTTGTTTCGCATCCGCCGGTTACCGGTCCGCCATGAACCAGTGTGAGGTCAAATTGCTCGGAACCGTCAACATCCATAATCCAGATATGAGCGTCTTCTTCAGATATCAGGTATCTCTGGAAAACGATTTTTGTCCCGTCAGGAGTGAAATTTCCGTGGGAATCGCATGTGTCATTTTCCGTAAGTCTCTGATAACCTGTACCGTCAGGCCTTATAATACATATTTCGTTTTCATCCCAACCCAACTCACCGTCTCCTATCTGTGACTGATAAACTATCCACTGGCCGTCGTAACTCCATGGGTTTACCCCCCAGCAGGGTATCCAGTCCTGCACCTCCGCGTTGGAGTCGTCCGGGTCGCCCGGGGTAATCTGCAGAATGTTTGCTACCGGCGCTCCTGCCGCCACACCTTCCTTGCCCCAGTCTATCGCTGCATCCAGATTGCAAGATAACGAAAATCCTAACGCAATAATAAATCCGACCGCTTTCCTGCATAACTGCTTTTCCATATTACCGCCTCCTTTGCCCCGTTTTTTTCAATGGGGCCGTTGGACTGCTTATCGTCATGGCTTTTGGCAAGAATTTTATGATTTTATTGTATACCCTTACGGTGTCTTGTCAAGTTTTTTTCTCGAGAGCTCTGAAAAAGTGCTTTCACGCCCGACTTGTCATTGCGAACGAAGTGAAGCAATCTCGATTTCTCCTCGGAGGAGATTGCCGCGGTCGCAAAAAACGCTCCCTCGCAATGACAACAGGGGAGTTTTTCAGAGACCTCTTCTCGAAAAACTTTCGCCCGGTTTTATCCGGTGGCCTTTCAGGAATTCCTGCACCGGCATCCGTTTTTTCCCTTCCAACTGGACTTCTGTTATCTTCAGAATTCCTTCTCCGCATGACGCGTATATTGAATTTTTATCGGCACATACAACTTCTCCGGGGTTCCCGTGCATTTGTTTGTTCCTGTTCTCCTCACCCTGACCCTCTCCCGCGAGGGAAGAGGAGATAACCTCGGCATCAAATATTTTCAGGTACCTGCCGTTGAAGTAGGTGTATGCGCCAGGCCATTCCTTGGTTCCCCGTATGAGGTTGTGAATCTGTGCCGCGGTTTTTTCCCATTTTATCAGGCCGTCCTTTTTTATGAGTTTCCTCGCAAGGGAAGGAACGCCTTTCTGCGGTTCCGGCTTGAAACCTTTGGCTATTTTTTCCAGACTTTCAACAAGCATCCCCGGTGCAATTCCTGACAGCCGCGCCTTTAAGGAAAAGATGTCTTCATTTTCGCCGATTTCGGTTTTTTTCTGCATTATGACACAGCCGGTATCCGTTTCGCACAGCATCGAAATGACGGTTATGCCGGTTTCTTTTTCACCGTTGATGAGCGCCCATTCCATGGGGGCGGCTCCCCTGTACGCCGGCAGAAGCGACGGGTGCACGTTTACCGCCGCAAGGCAAGGTATTTCAAGGATTGAAAGGGGAAGGATTTTGCCGTATGAAATCAGCACTATAAAATCCGGGTTTAAACTTTTCAGGGTGCAGGGGAAGTCTTTTTCCCGCAGGGATTCCGGCTGGTAAACGGGGATGTTGTTTTTTAACGCCCAGTCTTTTACCGGCGTGCCGGCAACTTTCAGCCCGCGTCCTTTGGGCCTGTCGGGAGCGGTAACGACTGCGGCAATGGTGTGATTTTTTTTCAGTTCAACCAGAGAAGGCATTCCGAAGTCGTCGCTTCCGAAGTATATTATCCTCATTTTTGGAAAATAAGGGCTCCAGCCGAGACAATGCCGGCGTCGCTTCCGAGTTGCGACTGCACAACCCGTACATTCTCCGCGAGTTTATACATTGCCTGTTTTTTGATTGTTGCTTCTATGGTCTCGAACATTATTTCCACGTTCCGGGATATTCCGCCGCCTATTATTATCAGTTCCGGATTTATAAGGTTGACCAGTCCTGTAAACAATGCCCCCAGGCACGTTCCCACGTCTATCCATATGTCCGCGGCGACCCTGTCGCCAGCCTTGTATGCGTCCGATATTATTTTCGGGGTAATGTTTTCCGGCTTTCCGCCGGCAAGGCCGGATATAGCGGTTTCTTTCCCTTCTTTTATTGCCTTTACCGCCCGTTCAACGATATAGTCCCTGCCGACAAAACGCTCTATGCATCCAAGATTTCCGCATTTGCACCGGGGCCCCTTGTAATCGATTGTGATGTGCCCTATTTCCATGGCGGAGTATCTGCCTCCGCGCAGGAGTTTGCCGTCTTTGACGATGCCGCCGCCCAGTCCCGTGCCCAGGGTTGTGCATATAACGGTGTTGTATCCCTTGCCAGCACCGTACAGGAATTCTCCCCACGTGATGGTGTTGACGTCGTTTTCCACGACGACAGGCAACTTGTACTTGTCGGCGAAGATTTGTTTGAGCGGCAGGTTGTCCCAGTCCGGCAGGTTCGGTGCGGAGAATACCATACCGTTTTCGTCCACGACGCCCGGAGTTCCGATGCCTATGCCTGCAATATCTCCGTCCGTACCTTCGAGCGCGAAGTCAACGGCGGACTTCATCTGTTTAAGGACGGCGTCCCTGTCATTTTTTTCTGCGAGTGTGGGAAACTGCTGTTTTTTCAGGATGTCGCCGTTTTCGCCGGTCAGCCCCGCTTTGATATACGTACCGCCGAGGTCAATCCCCACTGCTTTTTTCATTTATCCCGCTTGCCCCGTTTTTGTTTTACGGGGAACTCTCCTTTGATTTCCCCTCATAGTGAGGAGTTCATGATTCTGTATTTCTTAATTTTTTCTTCCCGAAGGGAAGTTTGAATCCCTTCTTTTTTCCTTCGCCCGCTGGCTGTTCGGGTTTCTGCGGTTTAACGAGCTTTGCGGGTTTCGGAGGCATGGGCTGCGGCTTAGGTTTCGCCGGTGTCGGCGCCTCGCCCCGGGTTTTTTTTCCGAATATGCCGCGTTTTTTCGGCGTCTGTTCCGGAACCGGAACGGCGGTCTGTGCGGAGGGCTGCTTTTCCACTGTCTTAATATGTTCAGGCGCCTGCGGTTCCGCGGCCTGCTTCTGCATTTCCTCATATTCCGGATAGGCGCCGTATTTTTTTACAAGTTCCATTATCCTGCAGTACTGTTGAAAACTCACGTTTTTCGGTACCGAATGGTCAGAGTGATATATGTAGCCCCCGTCTTTTTTCGCCGCCTCGAATTTCTTCTTTATTTCTTCCTCTATCTTTGAAGGGTCTGCGTCGGACATCAGACGTGCATCTATATTTCCCATGAACGCTATGCTGTCGCCATGTTTATCCTTAAGTTTAATGACGTCCATGCCTGCCTTGACCTCGAGCGGCTGAAGGCAGTCCAGACCTGTTTCAATCATTATGGGTATGAGTTCAGATACGTTGCCGCAGCTGTGCAGAATGGTTTTCATTCCTTTTGAGTGGAAATATGCGTAAAGAAGCCGGTCGGCGTCGTAGTGGGTTTTTTTGTAGGTGTCAGGCGAAAATAATAGTCCGTTTTTATAACCCATGTCGTTATAAAGAAAGGCGGCGTCGAACTTAAATCCGTTGTTGAGCATCAGTTCCGCGGTTATGATTATCAGTTCCGCAAGGGTCGTTACCATGTCTTTTACCCATTCGGGGTCTTCGGCCATCGCCATCAGCAGTTGTTCCGACCGCATGTACGCTTGCAGTGCGTCGTATCCGCAGGCTGCGGAGAAGCATACAAACTTTTCTTCCTCGCAAGATGTTTTATTTTGTGCAAGGTCGGATGCCCAGTTGATTCTGGTAAAGTCGGGCGCCATGCGTTTTTTGATTTCTTTCCAGTCGTCCTTTGTTTTTATCGGACAGTCGATAATCTCCGGAGTGGTTGAAAAATCCTTGTGGTTTTTCCTTTTGCCGCCGTGAGGCGTGGATGTTATCACGTATTCCTCGTTTTCTTCAAGGATTTTGACAGGAAACCGCGGAGTTAAATCCGCCCCGAAGTATTCGAATTCATATCCGAAATATTTCGCGGGGCTTGTGTCTTCGGGAAGCCCTTCCTTGTGCCATCTCTGCACTGTTGCGCTCCATATGCTGTCTACTATCGGAACGCGGTCGGGTATCTGATGATTCAGGACTCTCAAGACTCTCTCCTTACTTGTCATTTTTACCTCCGGAAATGGTAATTTTTCTTTTGCCGTTTATTATGGAAATGTCCACAAACATTGTTCTTTCAGGCAGGCTGTTTTTTATCCGTTCGGCCCACTCTATAAGTACGAGGCCTTTGTCAAGATACTCTTCCCACCCTGTATTTGCCATATCTATTTTACCTTTTAATCTGTAAAGGTCAAAATGGAAAACAGGGATTTTGCCGGGATATTCGTTTATCAGTACGAACGAAGGGCTTGTCGCTTCCTTACCGGTCAGGTGTTTCACGATACCCTTAATCATTGTTGTTTTGCCGCTGCCCAGTTCGCCGCTGAAAGCGATTACGTCCCCGGTTTTAACGGTTGAGGCGATGCGCTTCCCAATCTTTTTTGTTTCTTCAGGACTGTTTGACAGAAATACCATAGAACAGTATTTTACTTTTTTTTTAAAAAGGGGTAAAATATAATCAGCCTGTTCCGTGCGTGAGGATTAATTATCCTTGAGCCAACACTATATGTAAGGGAGCCAAGTTCTGATGGTGCCGGCAGGTTCGCCCCGAGCGAAAAGCCGAAGCCGTCAGAGGCGGCACCCACATTACCTTGAGGGTCTCAAAGGATACAACCCCTGCGGCGGAACGGGCTTCTATTATCTGATGGGTAGGTACCCGAGCGGCCAAAGGGGACGGCCTGTAAAGTCGTTGGCTAACGCCTACGGAGGTTCGAATCCTCCCCTGCCCACTGCCCCGATGATTTTTTGAGGGGCTGTGATTTTGAGTTTGTTAATTGGCAAGTGGAGTGCGAATTAGCCTGAACTTGTGT
>CAYPTS010000041.1:0-9159 GCA_964413825.1 uncultured bacterium | reverse complement strand
GTGATTTTGAGTTTGTTAATTGGCAAGTGGAGTGCGAATTAGCCTGAACTTGTGTGCCAGGATTCGAGGGGAGCCTGTTTATGAGTTGCGACGAGAAGGAGCAATGAATAGGCGGGTGGCCGACCGGAGCACAGTGTGCGGAGGCGCCGAATCCTCCCCTGCCCACTTGAAACAGATTGAGTTCATTGGTTGGCGAGGGGAGTAAGACTTTCCTGAACTTGTGTTTCGCGGGGTTGGTTTAATGGTAAAACATCAGCCTTCCAAGTTGATTATACGGGTTCGATTCCCGTACCCCGCTTTGCAAGCATCTTCGGGTAGGGAATCGAAGAGAGCGAAGTCAGAGATTGCGACGAGCAGGAGCAATCTCAGCGAATGGCCGACCCGAGCAGTATCGGGATGCGAGCGGCGCCGATTCCCGTACCCCGCTTTACCCCGAACCGACGTTTTTTGTCGTTGCGAGTGTAGTTTACGCGGCAATCTCAACCTTATTGCGAGGCTATAATTGAGATTGCTTCAGCTTCGCCTCGCAATGACAATTGATGTGAGTGGCTGTGATTTTAATCAGCAAATGTAACTTTACTCGCGGGAGCGCATCTAAACACTACTGCACGGAGAGGAAATAATGATAACGGAAGTAGTTGAAAAATCGGAACTGGGAAGGGAAATGTCTTTTGAAGTAGGCAGGGAAATCGTTGATAAGGAACGCATTTCTATTCTAAAAGAAATCAAGGAAAACGCTTCTATCGAGGGTTTTAGAAAAGGCAAGGCGCCGGACTCCATCATCGAAACGAAGTTTCAGGATACGATAAAGGAAAACCTTTTGAAGCGGGTCGTTCCGGATGTCTATTTTGAAGCGCTGAA
This sequence comes from uncultured bacterium, assembly GCA_964413825.1. Lineage (GTDB taxonomy): Bacteria > Ratteibacteria > UBA8468 > B48-G9 > JAFGKM01 > JAFGKM01. Next base: position 8,298 of record CAYPTS010000041.1, on the reverse strand, counting down.
GGAGAAGGGATTTTCGCCGGCGGTCGAGCCGGACGTTTACGGGGTGAATCTCGAAGACGGCACCCTGAAATTCAAGGTTTATATCGAACTCAAGCCGCAGGTCGGCCTGCAGAAATACAAGGGCATACCGGTAAAAAAGAGAACGCCCGAACTCGTTACCGAAAAGCACGTTGACGATGTGCTGGCGGAATGGGAAAAGAAACCGGAATTTGCCTCGTCCATAATAGAGCCGTCAAAAAGAAACGCCTGGCGCGACAGGATAAAAAAACAGCTGGCAGATTACAACGCCGCAAAGGCGCGGATGGAAGAGGAGAAGGAGTTGTGGGGCGAGATTTTCAAGAGCGCCTCTTTCCCCGTTCCCGGAAAGATGGTAAACGAACAGGCGGTTAGATATACGGAAGACTACCTGAGCAGGGTAGATTTGAAAAACAAGACGCAGGAAGAGAAAGAAAAACTGGCAAAGGAGATTTTTGAAAAGGTAAAGCCCGAAGCCGAGATGAACGTTAAGAAGTATTTCATCCTGGACAAAATAGCCGAGATGGAAAAAATCGAGGCGGGGGAAGAAGACGTGAAGGAAAAAATCGAGGAACTCAGCCGTTCTGTCGGGGAAACTTTCGAGCAGGTCAGGGAAAAACTGGAAAAGTCCGGCAGGATGCACGATATGAAGGATGACATAAGGCTTCAGAAGGCGTTCAAGGTGCTTATGGACAACGTACAGGCGATAAAAAAGGTGATTCTGCCCGGGGAAGAGAAAAAACTGGAGACCATAAAATGAAAAACCTCTCACATTTCCCTCGCCCCTTGAGGGAGAGGGTCAGGGTGAGGGGAAACAGGGAGATTTTAAGATGAACAGCCAGTTGATACCTTACGTGATAGAATCCTCCGATAAAGGGGAGAGGGCTTACGACATATATTCCCGCCTTCTCAAGGACAGGATTATTTTCATCGGTTCCGCCATAAACGACCATCTTGCAAACGTCGTAATAGCGGAGTTTTTGTTCCTGCAGAACGAGGACCCGGAAAAAGACGTGCATCTTTATCTGAACACCCCGGGGGGGTCGATAACTGCGGGACTTGCCGTCTACGATACCATGCAGTTTATCTCCTGCGACGTCTCCACCTACTGCATAGGGCAGGCGTCCAGCATGGGCGCGCTTCTGCTCGCCGGCGGGACAAAAGGCAAAAGGTACCTTCTGCCCAACAGCCGGGTACTGATACACCAGCCGTGGGGCGGGGTTGAAGGCACAGCCAAGGATGTCAGCATACAAACCAAGGAAATGATGCGGCTGAAAAAAATCATCAACGGTTTACTTGCCCTTCACACCGGCAGGCCGGTTAAAAAAATTGAAAAGGATACCGACAGGGACTATTTCATGGATGCCGGGGAGTCCCTTAAATACGGACTGGGCGATAAAATTATACAATCCTCCAAAATATCGCTACTGAAAAAAAATGGCCATACTGAAAAAAAATAACGCTACTGCCAAGAAAGTTTTGCCCGCGCTTCCCTTGCGGGACCTTGTGATTTTTCCTAACATGGTCGTTCCCCTGCTTGTCGGCAGGTCCCGTTCCATAAATGCGGTGGAAGAGGCGCTGGCAAACGAGGAGGAACTTTTCGTTGTTTTCCAGACAGACCAGCAGATTGACGACCCGGAGATGAAAGACCTCTATTCCGTCGGTGTCACCGTGAAGGTACTCCAGAGCGTAAGGGAACAGAGCGGGGTGATGAAGATACTCGTTGAGGTTACAGGCAGGGCGGTAATAAAGGATTTTTTAAAAGACAAGAAGATTTTCATCAGCAGGATTGAGAGAATAGCGGAGAAACCGGAGGAATTCAAGAACAAGGAAAACGAAGCGCTTTCAAGACTCGTCCTCGAACTCCTTGAGAAATATCTGGGTTTGAACACGGCCGTACCCAAGGAACTGTACGGTACCATCTCCACCATTGAGGACTTTTCGCGCCTGTGCGACACGATTGCCGGCTACCTGCCCCTGAAAATAAAAGACAAGGGAATAATCATGGAAACCCTCCCTGTCGCCGAACGCCTGAAGGCGCTTATAAGCATATTAAACAGCGAGATAGGCGTTCTCGAGGTGCAGAAGAAAATCCAGAGCCAGGTCGTGAAAAAGATTGAAGACACGCAGAAACAGTATTTTTTGAACGAGCAGTTGAAGGAAATTCAGAAGGAACTCGGGAAAGAAGGAGAGAGCGACGAGATAAACCAGTTAAAAGGCAAAATAAAAAAAGCGAAGATGCCCAAGGTTGCGGAAGCAAAAGCCATGGAAGAACTTTCGCGTCTCTCCAAGACAATGCCTCTTTCCCCCGAGGCGACCGTGATAAGGACGTACCTCGACTGGCTTATCTGTCTTCCGTGGGAGACGCAGACTCCGGACAACCTTGACATAAAACACGCGGAAAACATATTGAACGAAGACCACTACGGCCTTGAGAAGGTGAAAGAAAGGATACTGGAATACCTTGCCGTACGGAAACGGTCCGAAGGACTTAAGGGCCCTATCCTGTGTTTCGTAGGCCCTCCGGGCGTGGGCAAGACGTCGCTGGGAAAATCTATAGCCAGGGCGATAGGCAGGAAGTGCATAAGGATTTCTCTCGGGGGAATGCGGGACGAGGCCGAGATAAGGGGGCACAGGAAAACCTATATAGGTTCGCTCCCTGGCAGGATAATACAGTCTCTCAAAAAAGCCGGTGTCAGGAACCCCGTGTTTCTTCTCGACGAGATTGACAAACTGGGCAAGGACTTCAGGGGCGACCCGTCGAGCGCTCTTCTCGAGGTTCTCGACCCTGAGCAGAACAACACGTTTTCCGACCACTACCTCGAGGTGGAGTTCGACCTTTCGAAAATTCTTTTTATAACCACCGCCAATACCGAGTTTTCAATACCTCCGGCGCTTCACGACAGGATGGAGATAATATCCCTTCCGGGTTATACGATGTGGGAAAAAAAGGAGATTGCCCAGAGGCATCTGATACCCAAGCAGTTGAAGGAGCACGGGCTTACGGAGAAAAACCTGAAGTTTTCCGACGATGCGATATTTTACATTATAAGAAATTACACGCGCGAAGCAGGCGTTAGGAACCTTGAAAGAGAAATCGCCAACATATGCAGGAAGGTAACGAAAAAAATTGTTGAGAGCAAAAAAGAAGGCCCCTATAATATCAGCGTCAAGAGTCTGGAAAAATATCTCGGGCATGAGAAGTTTTCGCCTCTTGAGGGCGAGAAAGAGAACAAAACCGGCGTTGCCACCGGCATGGCATGGACCGAATACGGCGGGGAGATTTTGTTTACCGAAGTGCTTACAATGAAGGGAAAGGGCAACCTTATGCTTACAGGGCAACTTGGGGACGTGATGAAAGAGTCCGCGCAGGCCGCCTTGAGTTACGTCAGAGCGCATGTTTCCGAACTGGGGTTGAAGCCGGATTTCTACAAGGACCTGGACGTGCATATACATGTGCCGGAGGGGGCAATTCCGAAAGACGGACCTTCCGCTGGTATTACCATAGCCACGGCGCTTATTTCCTGCCTTACGGATAAACCTGTAGATGCTCACGTTGCCATGACCGGCGAGATTACACTGCAGGGAAAGGTTCTCAAAATAGGCGGCCTGAAATCCAAGATTCTTGCCGCCCACCGTTCAGGCATAAAAAAGATAATCATACCAGTGGAAAACGAAAAGGACCTGACGGATATACCGAAGAAGGTCAGAGATGAACTGGAAGTAATAACGGTAAAAAACATAAGTGAGGTAATACGGCACGCAATTATCGGCTGGAAACAGGGGGAGGAAAAATGTTAAAGAAACGTCTTTTTACGCCGGGGCCCACGTCGGTTCCCGAGCAGGTTCTCCTCGAAATGGCTGAACCCATCATGCACCACAGGACGGAAGAATTCATAAAGATTGCCGCGGAGACGCTGGAAAATCTGAAATACGTATTCTGCACCAAAAACGACGTTTTCGTCATCGCCTCTTCGGGCACCGGAGCGATGGAAGCGTCCGTAGTGAATTTCCTGTCTGCGGGAGACAAAGTTGTTGTTATCTCCGGAGGAAAATTCGGGGAAAGATTCAGGGAAATTTGTCTGGCATACAAACTGGAGGTTATTCCCATTGAGATGGAATGGGGTAAAAAACTTTCTCCTGAAACCGTGAAGGACGTTTTGACAAAGAACAAGGGCGTAAAAGCGGTCTTTGGCACCCTGTGCGAAACTTCCACCGGAACGCACTTCGACGTGGAGGGGATAGCAAAGGTCGTTGCCGGTTTTGAAGACACGATTTTTGTCGTGGATGCGGTCAGTTCACTGGGCGCTGTGCCATGTCTTACCGACGAATGGAAAATAGACATTGTGGTTACCGGCTCCCAGAAGGCGTTGATGCTTCCTCCCGGCCTGGCTTTCATGTCGGTGAGCGAAAAAGCGTGGAAGAAAGCGGAAACGTCCGGCCTGCCCAAGTATTATCTTAACCTGAAGAAATACAAGAAGGCGATTGCCAAGAGCGATTTTCCCTTTACCATCCCGGTTTCCCTCGTAGCGGGACTGCGTAAGTCTCTCGAAATGCTCAAGAACGCCGGTATTGAGAAGGTATGGGAGGAACACCGCAAGAGAGCCGAAGCCACCAGGCAGGCGTTTCTGGCAACAGGACTCAAACTCTTCTCGGAATCGCCTTCCGATGCGGTAACCGCGGTGCTTCTGCCCGAAGGAGTCGACGGCGACAAACTGGTCAAGAGTTTAAGGGCAAAATACGGCATATCCGTTGCCGGCGGCCAGGACCACATGAAGGGCAAAATCATAAGGATATCGCATCTCGGATGGCAGGATGAGTTCGACGTTCTCACAGCCGTTACTGCCGTAGGCGTGGGACTCAAACAGGCCGGATGCCCGGTCGACATAGAAAAGGGCGTCTCCGTCATTCAAAACCTCCTGTTTTGATTTTTTTTAACCGTGGGGATGTTTCTTGTCGATGCTGTTTTTCAGTTCTTCTATTATCTTGTTTGAGATTATTTGAAGACTTCCCTGAGGAGTTCTGTCACACGCGCAGAGGGATTGTCGCGGATATTGCGTTCTTCATCGGAAAGGACGTAAAAGAGGCCGTCGAGCGCCTTTGTCGTCACGTATTTGTTCATATCGAGCATGGGAATTTTTTCGGCGAGAGGGAGTTTTCTGTAACGGTTGACAACAGCCATATACTTTTCCGTTACGTCGTATTTGACGAGCTCATTTTCTACGACAGGCCCAAATGCGGTGAACAGGTCATCGTAGGTTTTGTCTTTGAAAAAATTCGTTATGGAGGTATCTCCTCCTGACAGAATCTTGCGCGCATCCTGGAAGGTAATCTCTTTTACGGCATTCAGGAAGATATTTCGTGCGTGAGGGGCGGCTTTCTCCGCCGCCCTGTTCATGCTTAGGACAAATTCGTCAATTTTCGGTCCATAGCCCATGAAACGCAGGGCGTCTTCAAATTTTCTGATGTTTTCGGGCAACAGAATCTTGATTGCTTCATTCGCGAAATATCCGTTTAGTTTGCCGGTGAACTCCACGGTATTTTCCGTACCTATCTTGAGAGCTTCCCTGAAACCGGCAATTATCTTGTCTTCCGACAGGGAAGTTTCGTCTGACGAAAGGCCGAATATCTTAAACAGTCCGTCAAGGAAACCAGCCTGTGCCTGTCTCGCTGTAAGGAGAAACAGGATAAAGAGAAATGCTTTAAAAGAAGAAAGAAGCAGCCTATGTTTACTGGAATTCATTTTTTTATTAGTCGGTATTGCCTGTCAATATCTTATCAATTTTGCATAAAAAGTCAAAATGCCGGATTTTGTGACGCCTGTTATGCTGTGCTACAATTTAAGGCGGAGGGTAAATGAACAGGGAAATATTTATCAAGGCGGTAGAGCGGAAGAACGACTCTGGTATGACTGTTTTTGGTACCGGCACAAACATAGTTTGTCGGGATATAATGGAAAAGGTCAATGTTTATTTCCCTGAAGGGCACACCGATCCGGAGGCGATGTTCAGGCTGGCGCTTACCGGCCACACACTGTTGGGATTTGACGTGGTGATGCCGCTTTTCAGCGTATGCCACGAAGCGGCGGCTATGGGATGCAACGTTAATTGGGGCGGGCCTGACATGATGCCGGAAAGCGGCAGGCCGATATTCGAAACGTCCGACGACATAAAAATTCCGGATGATTTGCTCACCCACCCTGGATGCGCCGTACCCCTGAAGGCGATTTCTATGCTGAGGAAGGAACTGGGAGATGATGCGGCTGTCTGCGGAAAAGTCTTCGGTAGCTGGACCCAGGCATACCACTATTTCGGCGTGGAGAATTTTCTTATCAAGACAATAGACCAGCCCGACGAAGTCAAAAGGATAATGGAAAAACTTATGCCCGTTACGCTGATGTTTGCCCGGGCACAGATAGAGGCCGGTGCGGACTGTCTGCTTGTTGCTGACCACGCAACGCGGGACCTGTGCAGTCCGGATACTTACAGGGATTTCCTTTTGGATATGCACAGCTGTCTGTCGGAAGAACTTGCCGTGCCCCTGATTCTCCATATCTGCGGCAACACTTCCGACCGAATCAGGTATATAGTCCGTACCGGGATTGATTGTTTCCACTGGGATACCAAGACAGGTTCAGCGCATGAGGTAAGGGAACTTGCGGGGTCGGAGCTCTCACTGATGGGTGGGATAAGCAATTTTCGCCTGCTGGACGGTACCCCGGAGGAGATAGCGGAGATGGCTCGCGTGGCGGCCGGGGCTGATATGGATATAGTGGGCCCTGAGTGCGCCATTCCCCTGAAAACGCCCCTGTCCAACCTGAAAGCTATCGGTTCCATAGGAAGAGAAAAAGGGAGCAAGCCTTATATTTCTGTGCGCTCAACAGCTTCAGGTTGAATATAGTAAGTGAAACCATATTTGCAAATTGTCCGGTTATATGGTTATAGTTGAGGAATGATGATTTCTTTAATCATTTTTCCATGCCGCCTTCCAGTACTTTTGCATTCCTGTAAGATTTACAGAGGCCTTTCCTTATGTCTTCTTCGGATTTTTTGACCATATCCTGCCAGTCAGGACTCGGGAGGGGTGGTCATGACGACTTCGCGGAGGCGCTCCATGAAATAGCGGTAGTTTGCGAACGTACAGTTTTGCAGGACAAAGTGGTCGGGTCCGGGTATGAACCTGCCTTTCCTGATGAGCGCGCGTGCTTTCTCTATCTCCCTGTCTATGGATTCCCTTCCTTCGTACATACACTCCTTGCGCAGGCCGCCGATTACTCCCACCTTCGGGTACCTGTCGAGGGTGCGGGAAACGTCGTTGCCCGCAAGAACTTCGTAGGGATAGAGAGCCGTCACTCCGCCTTCAAGCATCAGTTCCGTAAGGTCTTCTATGAACCCGTCGGAATCAACAAGGATTACCTTTATTCCGTGTTCTCTTGCAAATGCGGCAATTTTCTTATAACAGGGGGTCATGAATTCGCGGAATGTTTTGGGAGAGATGATAGAACCGTTCTTTGATGCCATATCTTCCCAGCACTCGATAAGGTCGAAGTCAACGTCCTTGACCATTTTTTTCCATATGTGGATAGCCATCTCCGTGTAATAGTTCATTACGTCGTGAATCAGTTCCGGCTTATCGTAAAAGGCGTATGCGAGGTTTTCATCGCCTATCTTCTCTCTCGGGAAGCCGTAAACGCCCCTGTGCGTCAGTTGGAGAGGGTAGTCTCGCGTTTTGTATTCTTTTACCAGTTCGTCCCAGTTGTCAGGAAAACGTGCGGGGTCGTCCGGGTCGAGATGCTTTTTTTTATAGGCGTTCCAGTCGTCTTTTGTCTTTATGGGCCAGCCTGTGATGTGACTATGATAATCTCCGCCTTTGTATATCTGCCATACGGTGCCGTCGCCGCCTCGCCGCAAAATTATTTCATCTTCTTCCTTAAGCGTTACCTCTTCTTCCAGTCTTGAGGCGTCCATGTTGACCGGTGTTGTCCCCCATCCCCTGTAGGTTCCTTCAAAGCCGAGGAGTTTGTCGATGCTCTCTCCTATGCCGGGGTATTCCTTTTCCCATTCCCTGTGCGACGCATTGGTGCCCCCGAATACTTTTATAAACGGAACCCTGTCAACCTTCTCTCCAGTAAGCGTCTTCACAAACCTTTCTCTCGTGTCCATCTGAAATAACTCCTTGTATAGATGGTACAGGAAATTTCTGGAAGTCGCATTAATGGAGGGACAGCCCCAAAACTTGTGTTTGGGAAAGAGGGAAAGCCACCCCGTTTTTCAGAGGGTGGAA
>CAYPTS010000040.1:0-17989 GCA_964413825.1 uncultured bacterium | reverse complement strand
AGGTGGCAGATGAGCGAAAATGAAAGAAGGTTGGAAGTAAGAACGGCCGGATTCACTTTAATCGAACTGCTGGTGGTAGTGGCTATTATTGCGATACTTGCGGCGATGCTTTTGCCGGCGCTGACTAAGGCGCGGGAAAGGGCAAGGGCGACAACCTGTATAAACAACCTGAAACAGATTGGGCTTGCCATGACCATGTATGCCGATGACTATGAAGGGTACTATCTTCCGGCTTACGGAGGCAATGTATACTGGTATGTAATACTGGGAAGATTTTATGGCTTAAACTATAGAAAAGGGATGCATTGCCCGTCTAATCCGCATGTATGCGATATATACGAGTCTGCCTCCTTCCTGGGAAAAGGGGTTAATTATGCAATAGCAACGACATTCTATTCCTATCAAAAACCGCATTTGGTTTATTCGACCCACATTGCAAATTTGACCCAAATTCCTTTGGTTCTTGATTCCGTATATGCGACGGGAGGAACGCACAACGGAGCAACGGAATGCCGCTATCAGGCAACCCGGCTTACTGACCGGCAGCCGGTTTTCTATCACAACGGAGGGGTAAACATCCTGTTTGCGGACGGGCATGTCAAGTGGTATGTCGGAGGGGATGCGGGGCTGGCGCAATTGGGTCCCGGGCGGTTAAACTGGGCAAATGGCTGGCTCTGGTAATTTTTTGCTTAAAATTGAAAAGGGGGTAAGTCCTCACTCAACCACGTCATTGCGAGCGTATTGTGCGCGGCAATCTGGATGAGATTGCCACGGCTTTCAGCCTCGCAACGACAAAAGGCGTCGGATTGCTTCGGTCGCAGCAATTGCTCCCTCGCAATGACAATACGGTGTTTACTGAGGATTTACAAAGGGGGTATAGAAAATGCGAGGAAAAGGATTGTTAGGGATGATTGGTGTGTTTCTTTTATTTTTACTGTGCGGGGGGATTTTCGCCGGGCCTGCGGAACTTCCGTTCAGGGATGATTTTAATGCCTATCCCATAGGCGCGATATCGGAAAAACCCGGAGAGTTTTGCAGTCTTGGTCCATGGACAGCCGTAAAAAGGGCATCGGTAATTCAACTGGTGGAAGGCATCGAGGGTTCCACGGGCAAGTGTGTAAAATTGGAACACCGCGCCGGGGACAGGCCGATATGGCTGAGCCTGGGGTTTAAGCCCGTAGATAAATACCTGCGTGCAGAGGTGCGCGTCAGGAGAGCGGATGTGAAAAGCATAAGTACCTGGTATATAGCCAGGATGGCGGGGACAAAAGGTTATTCCGCTGTCACGACGATAAAGGGAGAGGAGTTTTATTATAAGCCCGGGACAGGTAAATATACCAGGCTTCAGCGGTGCGAGCCGGATACCTGGTATACCGTACGGGTGGACATAAATTTCCCGGAGAAAAATTATGATGTGTATATCGACGGCAAGCTGTTGAAATTTATGCTGCCGTTCCACGTAAATAAAAAAGAGACTGCAAATGAAGCAAGTTCTTTTCAGATAGCCGGCGCGCTTGAGGTTGAGGGAACAATTTTTATCGACAGCGTCAGTATAGAGGCCATATCTTTTGAAGAATTGGAAAAAGCCCGGGAAGAAGGCAGGAAAATGAGGGAAAAGATGCTGGGCGGTTAATAAACAAGCCTCGTGGAAAATAAATCACGTCATTGCGAGCCGTCCCATGTTTGTCATTGCGAGCGTATTGTGCGCGGCAATCTGGATGAGATTGCCACGGCTTTCAGCCTCGCAACGACAAAAGGCGTCGGATTGCTTCGGTCACAGCAATCGCTCCCTCGCAATGACAATACGGTGTTTACTGAGGATTTACGTATTAAGTTAATACGGGAGACAGAGGATGAGAAAAAGAAGTTTTTTTGCGGCGATATTATTATTAACAGGGCTTTTTTTCGGGTATTATTCAAACCGTGCGTACGGAGCAGCTTCAAACGAAGAGTTTGCAAAGGGGTATTCGCTTAACCCTGCGCTTTACGACATATGGCACGGGAAAAAGGACAGGATATATCTGAACGGTCCCTGGCGGTTTCAAAAGACCTCTTCAAACAAGGAATTAGCCGATTCTACCGGGATTAGCAAAGGATACTGGAAGAAAGGGTATGACGATTCAGTATGGAGTTTATATCCGGTCCCTTGGAACTGGAACTTCTCGCTTCCGCAGGCGGATGCGGATTACAGTACGGTTTATAATCCGAGCCAACCGCTTAAACAGGACAGGATTGGCGGCACCGGTTGGTACCGTAAAGAATTCGAACTGCCAGCGGTAAAAGACAGCCGCCGGGTGCTGTTGTTTTTTGAGCACGCGGACGAAGAGACGGCAGTCTGGGTGAACGGCGAAAAGGCCGGAGAGCATAAGAATTTTATCAGGACGCGTTGGAGAACATCGTTTGAGCCGTTTTCTTTTGATATTACGCGGTACGTATCCACAGGGAAAAATACCCTTGCGGTGCAGGTGTTTGATACCGCCAGGTCCCTCAAAGGCGGTCTTTCAGATGAGGTGTTTCTAGAAATCGTGCCTGAGATATACCTGAAGCAGGCGCTGGTAACCCCGGACATAGGGGCGTCGGAGATAAGGGTAAAAGCTTTTGTTATTAACGCCGGCAAACAAAAGCGGACAGCGGATTTATCCGCCGAGGTTTGTCCGTGGAGCGGCGGCATTGCATATTCTGTTAAAGAACGGGCGCCTTCAGTTTCCAAGAGCATCGGCAGTTTTGTTTTAACACCGGGTGAAAACGAGATGGATTTCACCGTACGCATGGAAAAGCCGGTTTTGTGGTCGCTTGAAAACCCGTTTTTATACCATTTTAAATTATTTAACGGGCAAAAAAGAAAAAAGTTTTTAATAGGGCAGGAACGTTTCGGATTCCGGGAGTTCAAGGTAGAAGGCAAATATTTTTATCTCAACGGCAAACGGACGATGCTTTTTGGTCTGAACTCGAATCCATGGTACGGCAGGACGGAGGCGCTATTGCCGCGCGCATACAACCAGGGCCGCTTTATTGAAAAGTGGCTTGCCTGGTACAAGGAATGCAATATAATCTACCAGCGGTTTCACAACGGCCGCGCTCCGAACGCCGTGTACCATATCGCCGACGAGGTGGGAACGCTTATCTGCAACGAGGTCATGTCCGCGGCCGTATGGGTTCCCGGAGAGGGAAAACATTCTCCGCATTTGGGATTTACGGGCAGCGCTCCGTCTTTTCCCCGGGATGTTTTTAATGGCGGAAAGATATCCGATGAATATACCGGCAAGATGCGGAACGTCATATACGCCAACTACAACCATCCCAGTGTTGTTATCCAGAGTCTGGGCAACGAACTTTACGATACCGCCTATGCGTCGCCATGGGGTCCGTTCCTGAACAGGCTGTATGACGCATTCAAAAGATATGACCTGTTTCGTCCCGTAACCTCATCTTCGGGACTTGACCCGCGTTCAGACGGTCTCCGTAAGGCGGACTACTATGATATCCATGATTATACCGGAATGCACTGGACAGACTGGACGCATCTGGAAGACAGCACGCTCAATTTACGTCAAGCGCTTATAGAATATAGTTGGGGAGCGCCTGAAAAACCGTATATAAACGGTGAATGTGTGGATTATCAATATGGGCATACGTACTGGAAGCCGGACTGGTTTACGAATTTACAGGAAATTATGCCTTCGCTTAGCACAAACAGGGCGCAATACGTGGATATGATGGATAAGGTGGAAAGGGACCATTTTTTGAAAGCAGTGAGGTATCTGGGTATCAGAAATGCGCTTGACTCCGAGTTCGCACCACGCCTTCTTGCCGAGGGGCCGCTAAAAGGTTCCGTAGAGATATTCCGGCGCAACCAGGAGCTTATACAGGGGTTCGGACTGCAGTCGGCAAGCATACTGTTTCCGGATAACGTATGGGGCGGAAGCCAGCAGTGGAACGAGCAGGAGCCCCAGCCGCTGTTCTACGTGCTGAAACGTGTTTGTAATCCCGTGTTTGTTTGCATGAACGGATTTGACCGGAATCTCTTTGCAGGGGGGACTCTGCAGGCAAAGGTTTTTGTGCTTAACGACAGCCCTGATGAACAGAAAGTCCTGCAAGTCAAGGTTGAAATATCCGATGACAGCGGTAAGGTTTTCTCGTCGGAAACCCTGCCCGCAGGCACACTGGAAAACAGCGAAAAAAAAATCATTGAGTATAGTTATGCAATACCGTCTAATCTTAAAACCGGTACCTGCAGGATATATCTGTCCCTGACGAATACGGATAACCAGGTGTTGTCGGATAACGAGTATGTTTTTTTCGTGCTGGGAGAACAGGACAATGCCGGCAGGATTGCAACTAACAAAAAGATAGGGCTGTACCAGAAGGAAAACGCCGGAGGTACTGCAAAGATACTGGATGCCCTTGAAATACCCTATCAGCGGATAAGCGGGTTTGATGCGCTGGAAAAATATGACGTGGTGATTATCGGAGCCAATGCGCTGAGCGGGTTTCCCGCTACAGCCGGAGATATGGTCAGGAAATGGTTGGAGGGCGGCGGACGCCTGGTTTGTTTTGAACAGAACGCTGCCGTTATCCCATGGATACCCGGTGGAAGAATACTGGGCGGCTATGAAAGGATATTCGCCGATTTAATAGTCCCCGAACACCCTGTTTTTGAAGGCTTGTCACCTGAGCAGTGGTCTCTGTGGGACGGGGGGCATCGCGAGATATATAAACATTTTGTACGGCCGTTCAGCGAAAGCGTTCTGGCCGCAGGCACCAACCTCAGGCTCGTCGAGATGGGCATGGTGGTTTCCGAGATTAAGCTCGGCAAAGGAATATGCCTGATGTCCCAGCCGCTGGCTACGGAAAGATACGGACAGGATTCCGCGGCCACGAAATATATCCAGAACCTTCTGAAATATACACTGTCCGGGAAGTGGACGGATGAATATGCCGGCATTATCCGCACTCCGGAGGCCGCCGCCGCGGAAAAGAAACCGGCAGACATAGATACTGCAAGCCGTGTTTTTGAAGTGGATAAGGATAAGATGTTTTTTGTTGACCTGCGGCCGTTTGCCAACGTGGGTTTCAGGGACGAGGTGGAATGCGACAACAAGGGCGGCTGGACCGACCAGGGCGGAAAGGATATGAGGCATCTGCCCGTTGGCATACAGACGCTGAGGGGCGTTCCTTTCGACATTATAGACCCGGATAAAAATTCGGGAAAATCCTGCATCGTGTTGAAAAACGGCAGGCAAAACCTGAGCCTGCCGGCAAACTACCTGAAAGGTTATCCTGTGGAGGTTAAAGGCATTCCCGTATGGAAAGAGGTTACGCGCCTTTTCTTCCTGGTGTCTGTCGCGTGGTGCCCGCCGGAAGGCGAAGATATAGCACAGTTTGTTATCCGCTACAGCGGCGGCAGTATTATTGCACCGTCCAGTGTTTTTACGCTTAAGTCCGGAATTCACCTGAGGGACTGGACAAGCAGTACCCTGGCAGAGCTTCCGGAAAGCGTTGTCGGCTGGTCAAAGCGCCATCCCCTTGTTGAACAGAACACCACCCTTTATATCGTGGAGGTGAAAGAGCCTCAGCGCGGCGGAGTTACCGTTGCGGGAATTGATTTTACCTCGACTGGCACAGGCATTCCCGCCCTTATTGCCGTTACCGGTGAAACAAGGTAAAATACAGCAACCTGGTACGTATTTTGGTTTTTAAAGGAGGATGTATGCGGGTTTTTATTATGACCGATTTGGAAGGAGTTGCAGGAGTCATTGATTGGCAATGGGCACAGTCGAATTATGAACTGGCAAGGAATTTGTTGACAATGGAAGTAAATGCCGCAATAGAAGGTTTTTTTGCAGGCGGCGCCGCAGGAATTCTCGTTGCCGATGCACACGGGCCGGGAGCGATAAATCCTGAAAAACTTCATCCGAAAGCAGAACTGTCCCGTAACTGGCCGAGAGGCAAGGCAGGGTTTTCCATGGATGAACAAAAATTTGATTTTGCGGCATGGGTAGGACAGCATCCAATGGCAGGTACCGTGGGGGGACACATGACGCATACCGGAGATACCGGCGTACGGCAGAAAGATATCAACGGAATTGTTGTAGGGGAGTTTGGAGAGCTTGTACTGGTTGCAAGTTCACTGGGCGTCCGCTCAATCTTTGCAGCCGGCTGTGAGGCGTTCTGCCGCGAAGCGCGGGATTTCGTGCCGGGGATTGAAACGGTGTCGGTAAAAAAAGGTACGCAGACAGAACCCGGACATCATCTGCCGCAGTCTGCTTACAAGATGTTAAATACGGGCGCCATACACCTTCATCCGGAAGAGTCCCGGCGCAGGATAAAGGAAGGAGCAAAGCGGGCAATCTCCCGTGCCGTCAAGGAAGATTTCGGATTAGTGGAAGTTCCTCCGCCTCCTTATACAAGAACAACTATTATCAGAGGCGGCAGCGACCATCCTCCTTTAATAATAAAACAGACTCATCCGGACAGTCTTATCGGAATGCTCAGTGCAAAATCTGCGGCATACGAACTTAACATAGACCCTGCCGCTCCTGATTTAAGAGAACTCATAGGTAAAGAGATACGTACCGACAGGGAGTGACAATAATGAACATAATGATTATCGGCGCACATCCCGATGATGCCGAAGGAAATTTCGGAGGTGCGGCAATCCTTTATCGTGCAAGAGGTCACAGGGTAATGATGCTGTCAATGACTAACGGAGACAGCGGCCATCACATTATGGGCAGGAAAGAACTTGCTGCAAGGCGCAGGAAAGAGGCGCGGAACGCCGCCGGGATAATGGACGTGGAATGCAGAATATTGCCGCTTCGCGACGGAGAATTAGTGCCGTCTGTTGCAAACAGGAAAAAACTGCTCAGGATAATAAGGCAGTTTAAGCCGGATACGATTTTCACGCATTCTTCCGAGGACTATCATCCCGACCACAGGTATACTAACCAACTGGTAATAGATACTTCCTATATGACCATAGTTCCCAATGCGCTTCCCGGCGTTCCGCCGCTTAAGGAAAATCCTTGTTATTTTTATTTTTCCTCCGGCAGTCCACGGAAAGGCGCTTTTAATTTTTGTATTCCCGTAGATTCCGTATGGGATAAAAAATTGCTTGCATGGCACCAGCATGAATCACAGATGTACGAATGGCTTCCATGGACAATGGGTATTCTCAAAGATGTGCCCGCTGATGAAAAAGGACGCTTGAAATTTCTTAATGAATGGCGCGGCAAAGGACAAAAAGCCATTGCTGATAATTACAGGCAGTGGCTTAGAAAAAAGTACGGGGCAAAATCCGAAAAAATAAAATATGCGGAAGCCGTATATTCCGCTCCGGTGGGAAGACAGGTTTATATGAAACGGAAAGAAATCGAGGATGTTTTCCCTTGCTGAACGTCAGTTTGCGCAAGAAGAAAAAAAAGAATTTTTGATTATCTATTGACAGGGGTGTTTTAAAAAGGTAATATCTAACCCTTGACAGCGGAAGAATAAAACAGTATAATAACCTGCTGTTGGAGAATTCCAGTCCATTCTTTTAAAAACGTTTTTAAAAGACTGCACCGGATGTTCATTGAAAACTTACCGGTTTTAAACCGGTATAAACATTTTATGGTCAAGCTAGAAAGGGCACGTGGTGGATGCCTTGGCGAAACCTGGCGATGAAGGGCGTGGCAAGCTGCGAGAAGCCCCGGTGAGGTGCAAGCAACCTTTGACCCGGGGATACCCGAATGGGGCAACCTATGCGCAATAATATGCGTATATTCGCCGCAAGGCGAAAGCGAACCGGGGGAACTGAACCATCTAAGTACCCCGAGGAAAAGAAAAAAAGATTTTATTCCCCTAGTAGCGGCGAGCGAACGGGGAACAGCCCAAACCGTGTAATGGTAATAGCGTAGGTGCGTTCATTATGCGGTGTTGTAGGGTCCGGCACGAGAGGATCTACCCTCTCGGCAGGTTTAAAAGTTTTTCGAGATAGTTGAACGGCCTGGAAAGGTCGACCACAGAGGGTGAAAGTCCCGTAAACGAAATTTCGGAAGCGCCTGCGCCGGATTCCTGAGTACTACGGAGGTACCGTGAAGCTCCGTGGGAAACCGGGAGGACCACCTCCCAAGGCTAAATACAAGGTTTCGACCGATAGTGTACAAGTACCGCGAGGGAAAGGTGAAAAGAACCCCGGAAGGGGAGTGAAATAGAACCTGAAACCGTGTGCCTACAAGCAGTCGGAGTCCCGTTTTACGGGATGACGGCGTGCCTATTGAAGAATGAGCCGGCGAGTTATTGGCTGCAGCAAGGTTAATCCGCTTAAGCGGAGGAGCCGTAGCGAAAGCGAGTGGTCTGAATAGGGCCCATCAGTTGCAGTTAATAGACCCGAAACCGAGCGATCTATCCATGGCCAGGATGAATTCGCTGTAAGAAGCGAAGGAGGTCCGAACCTGTGATCGTTGCAAAGATCTTGGATGAGCTGTGGATAGGAGTGAAAGGCTAATCAAGCTCGGTGATAGCTGGTTCTCCCCGAAATGACTTTAGGGTCAGCCTCACCTTATAGAATGATGGGGGTAGAGCACTGATAGGGCAAGGTTCCTTAACTGGAGCCAAGTTCTTTCAAACTCCGAATACCATCATTTGTTCGGTGGGAGTGAGACTGTGGGGGCTAAGCTCCATAGTCAAAAGGGATTCAGCCCAGACCATCAGCTAAGGTCCCTAAATCCAGGCTAAGTGGTAAAGGAGGTGGGATTACACAGACAACCAGGAGGTTGGCTTAGAAGCAGCCATCCTTTAAAGATAGCGTAACAGCTCACTGTTCGATGTGATTCTGCGCCGACAATTCAACGGGGCTCAAGTCTGGTACCGAAGCTATGGCTTGTCATCGCGTAAGCGAAGACAGGGGTAGGGGAGCATTCCCTGGCGATGAAGCCGTTCCGCGAGGAACGGTGCAGCCAAGGGAAGAGAGAATGTCGGCATAAGTAGCGAAAATTCCGATGGAAATTCGGAACGCCGAAAGCCTAAGGTTTCCTGGGGAAGGTTCGTCCGCCCAGGGTTAGGCGGGAGCTAAGTCGAGGCCGAAAGGCGTAGACGATGCACAACTGGTTAATATTCCAGTCCCATCTGGTAAGCGTTATCACCGAAGGGGGGACGGAGAATGATAAGTCATCCGGTCATTGGTTGTACCGGTTTAACTCCGGAGGTCCGCTTGTGGCAAATCCATGAGCACCAGGGCCGAAGGAGGAATACGAGCTCAATCGCAAGTGCGAGCGAAGTGGCTGAGTCGTTCTTCCAAGAAAAGCCTCTAAGGGAGTTTATCAGGTGCCCGTACCGCAAACCGACACAGGTAGGCTGGGGGAACACCCCAAGGCGCGCGAGAGAACCCTCTCTAAGGAACTCGGCAATCTAACCCCGTAACTTCGGAAGAAGGGGTGCCTGAGTAAGGTATGATTATTTATAATTATGCTTGAAAAGGTTGCAAAAAAATGGCTCCTGCGACTGTTTATCAAAAACACAGGGCTCTGCAAACTCGTAAGAGAAAGTATAGGGCCTGACAAGTGCCCGGTGCCGGAAGGTTAAGAGGAGATGTCATCTGTCTTCGGACAGTGCAGCATTGAATCCAAGCCCTGGCAAACGGCGGCCGTAACTATAACGGTCCTAAGGTAGCGAAATTCCTTGTCGGGTAAGTGTCGGACTTGCCCGTAAGTCGGCTCATAACGGTGAAACTCCGTGCTTATGGATGTCACACAAGGGACATTCTAAACGGCGCGGACAATACCGTGGGAAGTCGCCCGCCTACGCTAAAGCTTCGGCGGATTGACCCCGTAACGACTCAATCCTTCATTGGATTGGACCCTTCGTTTCAGCAGTAAATAAAAGAAGGGTAACACGCCGGCCGTCAAATCATGGGAGTGAAAAATGTTAAATCCTTATTATGTAACAGGTTTTACGGAGGGAGAAGGCTCGTTTTATACGTCCGTATCTCCCCGCAAACTGGAAAACGTGAGATGGGAGGTAAGGCCTACCTTCTCATTGTCACAGAATAAGGAAAACAGGGGTATACTGTATCAAATAAAGGATTTTTTCGGATGCGGCTCCGTGCGTCCCTCAACAAGGGACAATACCTACAGGTATGAAGTACGGAATCTGAACGAACTTAACCTGAAAGTAATACCTCATTTCAGAAGATTTCCGCTTCTGACCGCAGGCAAAAAGAAGGATTTTGAGGCATTATGCACGGTAGTGAAATTGATGCTTCAAAAAAAACATCTTGAAGAGCAGGGATTGAAAGAAATCTTCAAGATTCTTTCGGATGCCAGGCCGGACAGCAGGAGAATCTATAACCTGAAAGAACTCTCAAGATTGATGAATGTATAGTCTATCCAAGCATGAAGTTCCGACCCGCACGAATCTTGTAACGATGGGAGCGCTGTCTCGGAGAGGGGCTCGGCGAATTTGTGATACCCGCGAAGACGCGGGTTACCTGCGGCTAGACGATAAGACCCCGGAACCTTTACTGTAGCCTGCTATTGAATTTTAGAATAATATGCGTAGCATAGGTGGGAGGCTTTGAAGCCCGAACTCTGGTTTGGGTGGAGCCGTTAGTGAAATACCACTCTTATTGTTTTGAAATCCTAACTCTGGTCCGTGAATCCGGACAGGGGACAGTGGGAGGTGGGCAGTTTAGCTGGGGCGGTTGCCTCAATTGTGGGGCTTCCTGATGGCAACATCAGGAGTATAATCTGGCTATATGCTGGGAAGTCCGGTGTATCTTCGGATACCGGGATGCGTATGACAGCATCCGGTAAGAATGCCGGAGTGCGGACAATCAGCAGGGAAGTCACCCAACTGCGCTCTTTAAAGAGTGTCAGACGGGTTGACCCCTCAACGACTACACGCCAGACAACCAATTCATGGTTGATGATATAGTCTGAACTCTGTTGCGAAGCAGAGCCGCTGTTTTTAGCGGACGTCCAGCGGTGAAAAATGTATTCCAGAGAAATAGAAAGCAGGAAGAGTAATCTGAAATTGCTCGGTGAGCAAAGGGAAATTCTGGTCGGAGTAGTTCTGGGCGACGGACATCTCGAAACCCAGAACAACGGCAGAACTTACAGGTTGAAAATAGAGCAAAGTGTAAAGCATAAGGATTATGTGGAGCATCTCTATCAAACCTTTAAGGACTGGGTAAACACTCCGCCGAAAATCCGCTTGCGGACCGGCAAAGACGGAACGGAAACCGAAATGACAGGTTTTCAGACCTACAGCCACTCTGCATTCCGTTTTTATGCCAAACAGTTTTATCCTGAAGGCAGGAAACGGGTACCGAAACTCATAAACAAATGGTTGACGCCAAGAGTATTAGCCTACTGGTTTATGGATGACGGAAGCATGAAGTGGCGTCTGTCCCGTGCAGTAATCCTGAATACGCAGGGTTACCGGCAGGACGAAGTCAAAAAACTGGCATTGCTGTTAAAGGCGAAGTTCGGGCTGGAAGCCGGAATGAGAAAACAAAAGGAAGGCTTCCAAATCTGTATCCATGGAAAATCTCTGGAAGAATTTGTAAAACTGGTCGGTCCATATCTCCTCAGGGAGATGTGGTACAAGATACCGGAATCTGGACGAACATATTTGCCTAAAATGTAACGGAGGCGCCCAAAGGTTCTCTCAGGCTGTTTGGCAATCAGCCATCGAGTGTAAAGGCATAAGAGAGCCTGACTGCGAGACCGACAGGTCGAGCAGAGGCGAAAGCCGGGCTTAATGATCCGGTGGTACCATGTGGAAGGGCCATCGCTCAGCGGATAAAAGGTACTCTGGGGATAACAGGCTGATCTTGCCCAAGAGTTCATATCGACGGCAAGGTTTGGCACCTCGATGTCGGCTCATCGCATCCTGGGGCTGGAGAAGGTCCCAAGGGTTGGTCTGTTCGCCCATTAAAGCGGTACGTGAGCTGGGTTCAGAACGTCGTAAGACAGTAGATCCTGCTGTCTTTAAATCTGGCTATATGCTGGAAAATCCGAGAATCTGCTGTTACTTGACAAAATGTATTAATAGAGATATTCTGTCTCTATGTCAAGTAAAAATACAGTCAGTGCGGATAATCAGCAGGCAACCAGTAGTGAAATCTCGAACGAATATCTGGCAGGTTTTATTGACGGAGAAGGATGTTTTTATATAGGGTTCAGTAAAAGAAGCGACTTGCCATTAGGTTGGCAAGTGATTACTGAATTCCATCTTAGTCAGAATCCTGGCGGCAAAAATATATTAGAGGCATTTTGTGCAAGAATAGGTGCCGGATATATCAAGCCGAATCATCCTAAGAATCCAAGGGATAAAACATGGGTTTTGATAGTAAAAGACCGTACGCAAATAAAGGAAAGTCTTTTGCCTTTTTTTAAAAAACATCCTTTGCATTCCGAGAAAAAACAGCAGTTCTATGTTTTTAAAGAAGTTTTTTCTATAATTGAGGAGAAAAGACATCTTAACATAGACGGGTTCAAGGAAATTGTAAATCTTGTCTTTAGCATACCTGTTAGAGGAAAGAAAAGATATTCAAAAGAAATTTTACTTACTGGAGCCTCAGAGACTATACGCCAGAATTCACCTTGTACAGGTGAATAAGATATAGTCCGAACTCATATGCGAATATGAGAGACTTGTTGAAAAGCAAGTCCGCCTGCTTAAAGCGGGTTAGTAATCCTTATAAAAGGATGAAAGTAACAGATTGTCGGTCTCTATCTGCCGTAGGCGTAGGAGGATTGAAGGGGATCTGACCCTAGTACGAGAGGACCGGGTTGGACGAACCTCTAATGTACCAGTTATCCCGCCAGGGGTAATCGCTGGGTAGTTATGTTCGGAAGGGATAACCGCTGAAAGCATCTAAGCGGGAAGCCCACCTCAAGATTAGTCCTCCCTCTGCTGTGAGAGCAGCAGACTGAAGACCTCAGGTAGACTACCTGGTTGATAGGCTCCGTGTGTAAGGCCCGTAAGGGTTTAAGCTGAGGAGTACTAACCGGTCGTGCGGCTTGACCATGAAACTTTTTTCAAACAGGGCAGGGAAGACAGAGCAAGAATCTATCTCCCCTGCCCTCTTTTTTTTTGACGGAAACAGAGATTTTCTGTAAAATATATTTATGCGAAAAACTTTTTTCGGCGGATTTACGCTTGTGGAGCTCACGGTTGTAGCAGGAATAATTTCGGCTCTTTCCGCCGGGACCTACCTCGGTGTTCAGAAAGGCAGGGAAAGGGAGTGCATAAATAACCTGAAAAATATTTACCAGGCGGTGACGATGTTCGAGATGGACAACGGAACGCTTCCTGCCGCAAAGTTTTTCCCTTCTTCCGCATCAGACAATCGCGGCATACACTTTATACTTGCTCAATACGGCGCGCGGGGAGTCATGTTCTGCCCGTCTCTTCCCGCACAGTTGAACAACTACGGGACCAATTACATCTGGAATGACGAGTTCAGCGGAAAAAGCATGGGGTCGGTACCGTCAGGCACGTGGCTTATGACTGAAATGACCGCCGTGAATAAGAAAATACCGTCTCCCCACATGGCGGGATTTTCCGTTTTATACGCAGGGGGAAACGCCCAGATTGCGCCGAGGGTTGTATTTCCCGATGTTGCCGTAAAAGAACCGCCGTCTGCGGAAACAGAGATAAAAAAGCCAGAGGAGGCGCCGACCCCGCCGCTGCAGTTGTTAGCAGGATTAAACGTCGTTGCAAAAAGGGACGTTATGGCGGGAGAGGAATTGAATATATCGGTTTATATGTCGGACGCTTCCGGAAGTACTCTTATGTTGAAGCCGGGAACTTTGAAAATAACGCATGAGCCGGCAGGACATGCGGAAATGCCTGAAGAAATCGAGGTGAAAGGCGATTCCGGAGTTAATTTTACTGCCGTGTTTCACAAGGCGGGAACAACTGCGGTTAAGGTGCGCGATGAGAAGGGTAACGAAGGCGTCCTTGAAATAAACGTTACTCCCGGTGGTTTTAACCGGTTCGGTTTCGAGAGTTTTCCGGTGTTATGGGAGGCGGGGCTTCCTCAGAAAGTAAGGATTATACTACTTGACAAATGGGAAAACAGGGTTGAATATAACGGAGAGGCGGTTGTTTCGATTTCATCAACGGACAGACCTCCGGAGAAGATTACGGTAGTCAATGGAGTTTGGGAAGGGGAACTGATTTTGAATTCCGTATCTGAAGGAAACCTGATTTATGCCGCCGCACGGAACATGGCCGGCGTCAGCCCGCCGTTTACGGTAAAGCATTCGGTTCCTTCAGTCATAGATATTATTTCCGCTGGAGAGGCGGCGGCGGGAGCCTCTTACGAAATAACTGCGGTAGTCAGGGATGCCTGCGGGAATGTTTGCGTTGATTATACGGGTGAAGTTGAAATCGGCCTTCCCGAAGGTGCAGTTTCCGAAGAGAAGAAGATGAACTTCCTTCCTGAAAACGCGGGAATGAAAAAAAATAACCTTACCTTTTTTAAATCCGGTTCCATGAAAATACAGGTATTCAACGGAGAAATAAAAGGGGAAAAAGAGATATACGTCAATCCGGGGGACCTGTCCGTATTCAGCATAAGGGAAATCGGCGTTCAGGAAGCCGGAAAACCGTTTGACATCCTTGTCAGAGCCGTTGACAAATGGGGCAATCAGGTAAAGGGATACTACCTGCGTGACGATGCGGGAACAGTAGAATACGTCAACAGGGATTTTACCGCGGGCGTATGGATGGAAACGGTGGTCATAACAAAAGCAGGAGAACATACTATTTTCCTCGAAGACCCGTCAGGACGGCAGGGACGCTCAAATGCGTTCATGGTAAAACCGTCTGTCCCCGTAAAAATCGAAATAACAGGCCTGCCCGTTTCCATATCGAGAGGACGGGAATATGCTGGAAACATTGCGGTAAAAGATAAATTTGGCAACGAATTGTCCGGCTATAAGGGGGATTTTCTTCTCGAACATCCCGAGGATATCAAGGCATCCGTTTCTTCCGTCGAAGGAAATGCCGCACAGATAAAAGTAACCGCTGGAAAAAACGGGCATTACAAACTTACCGTGCAAGACAAAAACAACCGGGATTTATCTGCCGAACGTTATTTTTTCGTTACTGAAGCAGATTAATGCCTGCGATTCAGGAATTTTACCATGACAAAAAAAAAGGCTTTGCCGGATTGCAGAATAGAGGTTGTCTGCATAGGCAGCGAACTTCTCCTTGACAGAGTCAATACCGACGTTAATCTTTTGTCCGGCATACTTGGCAGAGCCGGATTTTGCATAGGTTCCTGCCGGACGGTATGCGATGACAAAAAAGAGATAATCCATGCCGTACATTCAGCTCTCAAAGCCGGCGATGTGGTTTTCATTACAGGCGGACTTGGACCTACTTCCGATGACATTACAAGAGAAAGCCTTTCCGAACTGCTGAAAAGAAAACTTGTGTTTTCCGAAGAAATCTGGGAGGGAATCTGCAGAAGGTTCCATGACAGGGGAATAACGCAAATGCCTGAAATAAACAAAAAACAGGCATATGTCATAGAAGGAGCGGTTGTTCTCAAGAACGAAGCGGGGACGGCGCCCGGGCTTGCTCTCAATCTCGGAAAAAAAGAGATAGTGGTTTTGCCGGGACCTCCCGCCGAACTTGCGCCCATGGCGGAAAAATACGCCTGTATAATGAAAAAGAAAAAAAAACGCGGAGAATTGAAGGTATGCAGGTTCGGGATATCCGGAGTTCCGGAATCCGCCGTCGAAGAGGTTGTGCATCCGTTTTTCAAGAAAAAAGGAGCGGCGTATACGATACTTGCACAGCCGCATATGATAGAACTTCTTATTGTTTCCGGCAACATGCCGGAAAAACTCCCCGCTGAGACGGATAAACACCTGAAGATGAAATTCGGAGAAAGTTATCTCGGGCTTAATCCCCCTTCCCTGCCGGAAATCGCGGGAAATCTTCTGCGTGAAAAAAAATGGAATATTGCGCTCGCCGAGTCATGCACCGGAGGACTTGCCGGAAAACTCCTGACGGACATTCCGGGCAGTTCTGATTTTTTCGAGGGGTCTTTCGTGGTCTATAACAATGTTTTGAAAAAAAGAATTTTGAAGGTACCTAAAACCGTACTGAAAAAACATGGAGCGGTAAGCGAAGAGACAGCGCTTTATATGGCAAAAGGAGCGATGAAAGCCGGCAAATCGGATGTTTCATTAAGTTTCACCGGAATAGCAGGGCCTTCCGGCGGCACTCCTGAAAAACCGGTAGGTCTCGTATATATAGGTGTCGGAATGCCGAAGAACAGGTTTTACGCCTACAGGTTTCTTTTGCAGGGAAACAGGCAGAGGATACGTGAAAGAACCGTTTATCATGGCTTCGACCTGTTAAGGAAACACCTTTTAAAAGAGATGAATCATAACCCTTACTGAAAAGGATAAATGAAAAATAAAGTGATAATTACGGCCGGCTGGGTAGTAATGCTGTTATTTGTGATTATAAAAGTCGTTACCCTGCCGCCTGCCGTAAAAACCGCAAAACTGGTCGAGGTGAGCGAAGGGGCGACGGCGGAACAGATAGCAGACATGCTTAAAGAAAGGGGCATAATACGCAGGGCGGGCTGGTTTCTTTACCTGACCAACAGGTACGGGGTGCAGGAACGCCTGCAGTCGGGCATATACGAGTTTTCGGGAAGAACGCCGCTGAAGAAAGTCATCTCGAAAATTGTGCGGGGTGAAGTTCTGCTGATAAGGGTGACTATTCCCGAGGGATATACAGTAAAGGAAATAGCGGCGGTGCTCGAAAGGAAAAAACTTGCAGACGGCGAAGAATTTATAGCGTATGTTCTTAATGATAAAAAACTTGAAGGAATGCTTTTTCCGGATACATATTTTTTCCCGCACAAGGTTTCGGTGGAGGCTATTGCGTCTACCATGTTCCGCAGGTTCAGGAATGTGTTTGAGGAAGCGTACGGAGAGGAAATAACGGATGCCAACTTCCAGAAGGTCAAGGATGTTGTCACCGTAGCCTCCATAGTGGAAAAAGAAGCGATGTATAGTGACGAGAAGGCAATAATAGCAGGTATTATCTACAAGCGTCTGAAGAAAAACATGGCTTTGCAGAGCTGTTCCACGGTCATATATGCTCTCGGCAGTCCCAAGGCGCGTTTGTCCAGGAGTGATTTGAGGGTCAAATCTCCGTATAATACCTATACGCATAAGGGGCTGCCTCCGGGACCGATATGCAGTCCCGGTCTTGATTCCCTGAAAGCCGCAATAAATCCGAGTAAGACGGATTACCTGTATTTTGTTTCGATGGGCGATGGCAGAAACCACTTTTCAAAAACCTATCAGGAGCATCTTGCCGCAACAAAAACATTCCTCTCTTCGGATACAAAATCCGATACCGCTTCCAAGTAATGCGTCCGGAGTTATTATTTCACAAGTTCGTAGAAAAAGATATCATCATCCCTTTTACTTAAAAATGTTATTGACCTGTTATCCTTTTTGAGAGGTTTTATCTCGTATAATCTCTTGCCCAGCCAGTTCACCCCATAAATGGCTTTTACGCGGGGGAGCCGTACGGTTATCTCTGCATTTTGAATACACCAGAGCAGAAGCGACCTTGACGTTTTGAAATTAGCAGTTTCAAAAGGTAAAAGAGCGACTGCCAGTTGTTTCTCATGACTTTTTACTCCAAGCAGGCTCAGGGAGATTTCTTTTTGTTCGGGAAATTTTCCAAACCAAACCTGCATATCGTCTCTATCCGCTTTCATGCAGCAGGTTCTGGTATCCATCTCAATTGTTCGGTCAGAAACCCGGTATACCTTATCAATCTCATCAATGCTGAAAGGGAGAGGATATCCCCATTTTTTGAAAGCCGCATATAACCTGCGGTCAATTTCAGGCATTGGTACACCCTTCTCCTGTCTCCAGTAATCTTCCTCTTCAGGAATTTCAGACAATCTTCCTGTCTTTTTGGCTTCAGCAAGGGCACGGTCAATAATCTCTTG
>CAYPTS010000039.1:0-18397 GCA_964413825.1 uncultured bacterium | reverse complement strand
GCTCCCTTCAACTCCCTTAACTGCTTAGTGAGTGGAGATAGCGGGAGTTGAACCCGCAACCTTCCGCGTGCAAGGCGGACGCTCTCCCATTGAGCTATATCCCCGTGTATATATACAGTCAATCGCCTTCCGTATTATACCAGATGTTCCGATATAGTCCAAAAAAACGATATGAACGATTTTATAACTTCACGCTCTTGAACTGCGGCAGGTACGGCTTGTTCTTCTCCAGCATTTCCTTCACCATCTTGCGTATCTCGGCAAGCGACAGCACGCTTGCGGAAAGCGGGTCGTAGCATACCGCGTGGTATACCGCCTCCGCATTTCCTGTCAGCGCGCCTTCCACAGCCATCTCCTCCACAGAAATACTTACGTTGTTCAGCGCCGCGCACTGAGAGGGCAGGGAACCTACGTGTATCGGATTGAATCCGCGCCTGTCAGCAAGAACAGGCACCTCCACGCAGGCTCTATCGGGAAGATTGGGTATAATTCCGGTATTGGGCACGTTGCCGTTGAATACAAAAAGGTCTCCGCCCATATAGGCGTTTATTATGCTCGCGGCATATTCGTGTCCTCTCTTCAGGTCAACCTTTTCCTTCATCCACTTCTTTATCTCATCCTTCCACGTTTCTTCCTGCTGTAAATAGTGCTTC
This sequence comes from uncultured bacterium, assembly GCA_964413825.1. Lineage (GTDB taxonomy): Bacteria > Ratteibacteria > UBA8468 > B48-G9 > JAFGKM01 > JAFGKM01. The sequence continues at coordinate 17,744 of CAYPTS010000039.1, read as the reverse complement.
ACTATGTAGGCGTATTCGCCCGGGTTCCATCCGACGTTCTTGTTTGAACTGCAATATTTTTCTATGAGGTCGGGTCTTTTCCTGAACCACCAGCTGTACTCGGAGTTATGCCCGCTTGACTCGGTCACGTAATAACCCAGCGCAAGGAACATCTCGTTGCGGACCATTTCGTGCTCGTATATCTCTTTTTTCTTCATCGCCTTGCGGATAAGCGGATATGCATCCTTGCCGTCCTTTTTGAACTCGACGTACCATGACTGGTGGTTAATGCCGGCGCACACGTAGGTTATCTGCTCCATCTCCGCGCCTATCCACTCGGCAAGCATCATTGCGGTACCCTGCACGCTGTGGCAGAGACCGGAAACCTTGATGGATGATTCTCTCTGCATCGCTCTGCAAAGCATCGCCATCGGGTTGGTGTAATTCAGCAGAATTGCATCCGGACAGTATTTTTCCATATCTTTGCATATACCCGCCATGACCGGTATCGTCCTCAACGCCCTGAAAATCCCCGACACGCTCCTTGTATCCCCGATGTTTGTGTCGACCCCGTATTTTTTAGGTATCTCAATGTCATGCCGCCAGACGTCTACCCCGCCGGCAAGGATGGTGCATAAAACCGCATCGGCGCCTTTCAGCGCATGCTTCCTGTCCATCGTCGCCTCAACCTTCGCAGGATACTTTCCGGCCGCGATAATTTTTTCCACGGCCTTCTTTGAATACTCCAGCCGCTCTTTGTTGATATCCATCAAACTTATCGTGGAATTTTTTAAAAGAGGAAACGTCATAATATCTTTAACCAATCCCCGCGTAAACCCAAAACTTCCCGCTCCTATAAACGCTATCTTCGCCATTTTTTTTCTCCTTTACTCCGAACCCCTGTATTGTGTTGTGAGGGGTTACGATTTTGTTTCTCTTCCCGCACTCGTCATTGCGAGGCGCTGTGCCCCGTTCTACGGGGTTTTTTGCCGTGGCAATTTCCTGTATTTGCCTTCAAACAAGATAAAATCATATCATATTATAAAGTTAAATCAAGAACTGCAAAATGAACAGAAAAACATTCAGGCCTGTTTTTGTCTTTGCCGCGCTCACCCCGCTGTTGTTCTTCCCGCAGGTGAACGACATCTTCTCGCTTCCCAAGTACGCATGGATTTTCGCGGCATCGGCGCTTGCGTTTGCCGCCGCACTTAAGAAAAACCTTTTCAAAAGTTGCGGCGTTTTCATAATGCCGGCCGGCATCTTCCTGCTGTGGCATCTCGCGCTCCTTTACCGCTGTGTGAACGTGGTTGCCGGCATTCACTCAATCCTGCTTTTACTGATGTTCATAGTCTTCTGCGCCGCATTCGAAAATCTTGCATCGGAAAGCGGCGATTACGCATTCATCCTGAAAAGCGTCTGCGCCGTCACCTTTGCGGTCTCGCTGTACGGACTCCTGCAGGCCGCGGGATACGACCCGTTTACCTGGAGCATACGGCAAAGCCCCCTTTCCACGCTCGGCAGGCGGAACTTCGCCGCCGAATACCTTGCCATGGCAATCCCTTACCTTTATTACCTCATCGCCTCCGCAAAAACACGGGCGCAGAAAAGCGCGTGGACCGCGGTACTCGCAACATCTCTTCTCCACCTGCTTCTCACCTTCACCCGCGCCAGTTACCTCGGATTCGCGGCGTCTACAATTCTGTTTCTCGCTCTCGCCGCAAAGAAAAAAACTCCGCGCGCCGCAAAACCTGCGCTCTTACTGCTTGCCGCCCTGTTGTTCCTCGCACGCCCCTCGTTTTCCGCAATAAGGAGATTCGAGAAAGGCTCCATTAACAGCAGGATGCGCACCTATGCCGTGGCGCTTGAAATGCTGAAAGACAAGCCGGTGCTGGGAGCCGGCCCCGGCAACTTCAACATCCTGTACCCCCGGTATGCCGCCGAAATGGGAGAACAGGGACTGCGTGGCGGGGAACTCATGGTAAAGGACGCACACAACGATTTTCTTGAAACGGCAGTCGACCTCGGCATCCCGGGACTGTTCCTTTTCCTTTTCCTTCTTTTCTCGGCAGGCAGGATTTCATACATCCTTTGCAAAACTTCCGGCAGGGAAGAAAAACTTCTGGCCGCCGCACTTGCATCCTCAATCCTGGCGGTATCTGTCAATGCGCTGGCATCCTTCCCCTTCAAAATGCCGTCCACAACCTTTCTTTTCTGGATGAACCTTGCGCTCCTCGGAGCGTTATACGGGCAGAAGGGCAGGGCGCCCGTAAAACTGAACGTCCCCGCGCTCAAAACCTTCTTTACACTCTTTTTTGCCGCCGGCTGTTTTTTAAGTCACGGAAGTCTATCCGCCTCGCTTTACTGCGGGAAAGCAAAAAGGGCAAAAGGCCCCGCCGCCCTGCAGTACGCCGAGCAAGCGGTACGGCACAACCCCTTTTCATGGGAATACAACTTCCTTGCCGGGAAATACGCGGTCGAACTGCGGGAATACGAAAAAGCGCTGAAGTACCTGGCCGCGGCGAAAAAATACCGCCCCTATTTCAACGTCATATACAACAACCTCGGCATAGCGTACTACGGAACCGGACGTACGGCCGAAGCGGAACAGGCATACCTGTATTCGATAAAACTCAACCCCCACCATGCCGACGTCTACAGCAACCTCGGGGTTATATATGCGCAGGCAGGCAAATACGATGAAGCGGCGGAATACTTCAAACGGGCGCTCGACAGGAAACCCGGACTTTACGCCGCCTGCTTCAACCTCGGAAGGATTTACCACATCAGGGGCGACTACCAAACCGCACGAATATGGTTTGAAAAAACACTCGAAATCATGCCCGGCTATCCCCCTGCCGTCAACTACCTCCGCTCCCTCCCTTAAAACCCGAGGGGGGTCAGCTCCGTCAAACCAAGGGGGTCGACTCTTGACCTTTTGAAACGCCTTTTGTGTCAAAAGTCAGGACTTGACCCCAAACACCCTTCCCCCTACCTCGTCATTGCGAGGCATACCCGCCGCAGCCTTGGCGTAGGAAGGAGCGAAACGACGTGGCAATCCCTCTTTTTCTCTCCCTCTCCCTTTATGATATAATACCCTCAATGGACAACCTGACCCCCAACGAAACACTCATCAAGCCCGGACGGCTTGACCGGCAGTACTGGCGGGACATCTGGAACTACAGGGAACTGTTCTACTTTCTCGCCTGGCGGGACATAAAAGTCCGCTACAAACAAACCGTCATAGGATTCGCATGGGCAGTCATCCGCCCCGTACTCACAATGATTATCTTTACCGTCATCTTCGGCAAACTTGCCAAACTGCCTTCGGAACAGGGCGTCCCTTACCCTGTAATGGTATTCGCCGCACTGCTGCCCTGGCAGTTTTTTTCCAACTCCCTCACCGGCGCCAGCAATTCCCTTGTCGACAACGTAAACCTCATATCAAAAGTATACATGCCCCGGCTCATCATCCCGGCAAGCAAGGTAGTGGTCAACCTGACCGATTTCGTGATATCCTTCTTTATCCTTGTAATTCTGATGGTATTTTACAAGTTCGTCCCGTCCATCAGAATCCTGATACTCCCTCTGTTTCTTCTCATAGCATTCTTCGCGGCATACGGCACCAGTTTACTGCTTGCCGCCCTCAACGTAAAGTACAGGGACTTCAAGTACATCATCCCTTTCATAGTTCAGTTCGGCCTGTACATCTCTCCCGTCGGGTTTACCAGCAATATCGTACCCGGCAGGTGGCGCCTTCTTTACTCCCTCAACCCCATGGTGGGCGTCATAGACGGCTTCAGGTGGGCGATACTGGGCGGCGACGTGCAACTTTACATGCCGGGGTTCATCCTTTCCATGGTTCTCATCGCCGCCATATTCACGGGAGGTCTGTTTTACTTCCGGCACACTGAAAAAACCTTTGCCGACTTTATCTGACATTTAACCCGTTTCCTTCTCCCTTGAGGGGAGAGGGTCCGGGTGAGGGTGAATTTGAGCAGGCATAAAAAATGAACAACATAATAGAAATACGAAACCTCATCTATCTATTGACTTTTCGAAAAAAAACCACTATAATAAATTCAAAATAATGAACAATAATTCATAAAAATGAATAAAGAAGATCTCTTCGCAAATACGAGTTATCAAAAAATATTGAAGTTCTTATCTGATTGTCCCAACAAAAATTTTTTCGAAAAAGAAATTTCAGACAAAATCAAATTAAGCCGCGGCGGCACAAACAGCGCCTTAAAAAAATTGAGAAAAACAGATTTAATCACGGTTGAAAAAAAAGGTAAAACTTTTTTCTATTCTTCAAATCTTCAAAATCCTTTAATTAAGGCGTGGAAAGTTTTCAACAATGTTATCAAAGTCTCTCCCGTAATAAAAAACGTCAAAAAAATCAGCGACAAGATTATTCTATTCGGTAGTATGGCGGAAGGCATCAACATTAAAGAAAGCGATATTGACTTATTGATTATTACACATTCTCCCGAGGCAGTGAGAAAAACAATTGCTAAAAATAAAAAAATACAGTTGATACTCAGAACTCCCCTTGAATTCATTGAAATGAAAGCAAAAGACCCTGTCTTTTTTGATGAAGTAAACAAAGGAATAGTTTTATGGGAAAAAACGACATAGACGTGGAATTCCGGAAATGCCTTGAAAAAGGCAAGTTAAGGGAATTCCCCAAAGGCAAAACTCTATTCTCAAAAGAATTGACATCGGCCAAAGAGGATTTAAGAGAAGCAACAGAAAATCTTAAAACCGGCAAGTTTAAATGGGCTACCATACAGGGATACTATTCAATGTTTCACACGGCAAGAGCATTGATATATTCCAAAGGATACAGAGAAAAAAGCCATTACTCCCTTATTATTGCCATGAAAGTTCTATTTGTTTATCAAAAAGATTTGAGTCCACAGATAATAGAAACACTACAATACGGAAAACGATTAAGGGAAAGTGCCGATTACTATAGCGAATGGTCAGAAGAAGGAGCAAAGAGATTGATTGACAATGCCGGAGATTTTCTGAACAGGGCAATAAAACTATTATCATCATGAACAACATAATAGAAATACGAAACCTGGGCAAAAAGTACACCATCACCCATGAATCCAGGGGCGCATACAACTACACAAATTTCAGGGACGTCATCACCGACAGCGCGAAAAACCTCTGGAAAAAGACATCAGGCAATAAAACGGCAGACAGGCAGACAAGAGAAGAAATCTGGGCGCTGAAAGACATCAACCTTGAAATAGGGCAGGGCGAGCGTGTCGGCATCATAGGCAGAAACGGCGCAGGCAAATCCACCCTTTTGAAAATTCTCAGCCGCATCACCGACCCCACCGAGGGCTGCGCGAAAATGCGGGGCAGGGTCTCAAGCCTTCTCGAAGTGGGCACAGGATTCCACCCGGAACTCACCGGCAGGGAAAACATCTACCTCAACGGCGCCATACTGGGCATGAAGAAAGTGGAGATAGACCGGAAATTCGACGAGATAGTCGACTTCTCCGGGGTGGAAAAATTCCTCGACACCCCGGTAAAGAGATATTCATCAGGCATGAACGTCCGCCTCGCCTTTGCCGTCGCCGCCCACCTTGAGCCGGAAATCCTCCTCATAGACGAGGTACTTGCAGTAGGGGATGCGGAGTTCCAGAAGAAATGCCTCGGCAAAATGGACGAAGTAAGCAAACAGCACGGCCGCACCATCCTCTTCGTCAGCCACAACCTCCCCGCCATCCAAAACCTCTGCTCCCGCGCCATCTTACTATTGAGTGGACATATATCAGCCAACGGTCCGGTTGACGAAGTAGTTCAAAAATACATCGCTGGCATCAGCCAGAAAATCTCAGGCACACCTCTTGTCGACCGTACGGACAGAACCGGAGGAGATATCTTCCGTTTTACCAAGGTGGAATTCCTTGACGCCAAAACAAAACAACCACTGTCTGTCATCCTCTCCGGTCAGGACGTCCTCATCCGCATCCATTACCGTTTGCTGGGAGTAAGTCAATTGGATAATGTTCTTGCAGGAATCCGTTTTTTCACTGTTGATGGTAAATATCTATGTGGTTGCTCAAGTCTTGTTTTAAAAAAACATTATTTGCTTGAAAGTTCGCAAAAATACATCACCTGCCAAATACCAAAGTGGCCACTGACAGGTGGTGAATATCGATTTCTATTAGTTGCAAGCAAACAAGAGCAAATTTTAGACAAAATCACTGAAGCAGGTTTTATTGAAGTTGAAACTGGTGATTATTATAGTACAGGGAAAATGCATGGCGAGTATAGACAAAGCGTTTTAATAAATTTCAGATGGTTTTGAAAAAACTTTGAGATGCAAATGAAACTACTGTTTACTAACTACAACTTATCAATACCTGGGGGTAGTGAATTATTTACATGGGATATAGCAAAGGAACTTGCAAAAAATAACGGGGTCATCATATATTCTCCTTTTTGTGGCGATGTCGCTGAAAAAATACGAAAAAGTGGTTTAACCGTTATCGATAATCTTACAAAAATCAGGAATGAAAAAATAGACATTATTCATGCCCATCATAATATCACCGCAATACAGGCGAGATATTTCTTCCCAAACGTTCCAATGGTTTTCTTATCGCATGGGATTATCCCCTTTCTGGAATCTCCGCCGTCAATAGACCTTGGTATCCAATCATATCTAGCAGTAAGTGAAGAAGTCAAGACATATTTAATAAAAAAGACTATCCCTGCTGAAAAAATTAGAATTTTCAGGAATTTTGCAGATACGGAAAAATTCAAACCGGTAAAGCCTATCAATGAAAAATTGAAAAAAGTACTTGTTATAATGAACAATTTCGATAAAGAAACATACAATATTATAAAGAGTGCCTGTAAAAAACTAAATATAGGTATGGAACTGATAGGAAAAACCATAAAATGTGTATGGAACGTTGAATATCATATTAATAATGCCGATTTGGTAATTGCATTGGGAAGGAGTGCCATAGAAAGCATGAGTTGCGGAAGGGCTGTCATAGTTTACGGAAATTCTTCGGGTGTCATCGGGGGAGACGGAATAATAACAGGAGAAAATATCGATGAACTCAAGCAAAATAATTTTTCAGGGAGACGTTATAAAAACATCATAACGAAAGAAAACCTTGTTAATGAATTCTTAAAATACAATCCGAAGATGGGCACTAACAACCGCAAAATGGTGCAGGAATGTTTCAATATAAAAGACAGGATTGATGAATTGTTAAAAATTTACAAGGATTCCCTTGCCTCTCCATCACCTGACAAATTATTCATACCCGAAAGAGAACTTGCTTATTTAATTAAAACACAACACACGGAAATACTTGTCCGAGAGATACAACAAATTATTTCTTCAAAATCATGGAAAATCACTGCTCCTTTAAGATGGATAAAACAATTATTCAGTTAAAAACCCACTTAAGAGTTCTCATTCTTCGCATAACCGGGCAGATTAAAAACATTGAAACATTTACAAACATCAGGGAGATTAAAGTATGCTGCTTTTCCTTATTGAACTAAGGGAACTTATTACCGCAGAAAAAATAAAAAGGGCACTTGTTATAATCAAAGAGCATGGATTTTTATTTTTTGTGCAAAAAGTTTTAAGAGCATTAAAACTGTTAAATGCTTACAATGACTGGCTAAAAGAACATGCAAAACGGGATTTATCTTTCCAAAAAGCAGAAATCTTTCAATATTCGCCTAAAATCAGCATTATAACAGCTACATTTAATACAAATCCAAAGCTATTGCGGGCCGCCATAACCTCTGTTTCAAATCAGACTTATCCCAACTGGGAGTTGTGCATTGCCGACGGGAAAAGCAATGATGAAGTTAAAAACGTACTTGAGGAATACGCTAAAAAAGACAGCAGGATAAAAATTGTTTTTCTTGATAAAAACAAGGGTATAGCGGGAAACATGAATGAGGCGCTTAACATCGCGTCGGGAGAATTCACAGGGTTTCTTGACCACGACGACGAGTTGCACCCTTCGGCGCTGTATGAGATTGTAAAACTGTTAAACACAAACAGAGAATTGGACTTTATATACACGGATGAGGATAAAATCTCCATCAAAGGAAAAAGGTTTTCACCGCATTTCAAGACAGATTGGTCCCCTGACTTGCTTAGAAGTTCTAACTACATATGCCACTTTGCAGTGATAAGAAAAACAATTATTGATAGCATCGGCGGATTTAGTCCAGAATACGAAGGCTCTCAGGATTATGACATTTTTTTGCGAATCAGTGAAATAACAGACAGGATTGCCCATATACCGAAGGTACTGTATCACTGGAGAGTTCATAAAACTTCTGTTGCAGGGAATGCAAAAACAAAAATGTATGCCTATGACAGTGCAAAAAAAGCGCTGAGCAGTCACCTACAAAGACTTGGATTGGAAGGAACTGTTGATTTCACTAATTCCTTAGGATATTACAGAATAAAATATGCTATCAATACTTATCCTCCGGTTTCTATTATAATCCCCAATAAAGATAATCCAGGCATGCTGAAAAAATGCATAAATTCGGTTTTGAATAAAAGCACTTATCAAAACTATAAAATTGTCATCGTTGAAAACCAAAGTGTAGAAAAAGAGGTTTTTGACTACTACAAAGAATTAAAAAAGATTTCTAAAATAAAAATCATAAATTATAATAAAACCTTTAATTTTTCATCCATAAATAACTATGCTGTTTCTCAAACAGATACAGAGTACCTGATTTTTCTAAACAATGATACTGAAGTGATATCTCCAGAATGGATAGAATCAATGCTTGAATTCGCCCAAAGAAAAGATGTGGGAGCAATCGGAGCAAAACTTTATTATAAAAACAACAGAATACAGCACGGTGGAATAATAATATGGCAAAACGGCATACTTGCCCATGCTTTTAAAAATGTACATAAAAAAAACATAGGAGATATGGCACGGGCCGCAATCATTCAAAATTACAGTGCAGTTACCGCAGCATGCATGATGACAAAAAAGAGTATATTCGATAAGGTTGGAGGATTTGACGATAGTTTTGCTTTTTCTTACAATGACGTTGATTATTGCCTGAAAATAAGGGAACTGGGATATCTTATCGTCTGGACGCCTTATGCTGAACTATATCATTATGAAAGTAAATCCCGCGGTTACGATACGACAGAAGCAAAAAAAGACAGGCACAATAAAGAATGGATGTTATTAAGAACCAAATGGAAAAGCATTTTTGAAAATGGAGACCCTTACTATAACCCCAACCTCTCCATACAAAAAGAGGACTTCTCGCTTAATATAAAATGAACGTAAGCATTGGCATTGTGCTTTATAACAGCATGCGTTTTCTCCCCAAATGCCTGAATTCCGTTTTCATACAGGCAAGAGGGAATTTCGAGGTGATTGCCGTGGATAATCATTCAACCGACGGTTCTCCGGATTTCGTCGTCAAAAATTATCCGCAGGTCAAAATAATAAGAAACGGAACCAACAAGGGTTTTTCTTATGCCCATAATCAGGCAATATCCGCTTCTACGGGAAAGTTCTATCTCTGCCTCAACCCGGACGTTATCTTAAAAGAGCATTTTCTTGAAGAAATTTTGAAATCCATAGATATAAATACTACCATCGGAACTGCCACAGGAAAAATTTACAGGCTTGACGAAGATTTCGCAATAAAACCTGCCATAAAAATCCTTGACAGCACCGGAATATACCTGACCAAGAATATGCGCCATTTTGACAGGGGAAGCGGTGAAATTGATAGAGAACAATACGATAAAAAGGAATTTATTTTCGGAGCAACAGGCGCTTGCTGCCTGTTTAGAAGAAAAATGCTGGAAGACATCAGAATAAACGGAGAGTTTTTTGATAACGATTTCTTTTTTTCGCGAGAGGATATAGACCTTGCATGGAGAAGCCAGATTGCAGGATGGAAAACTATTTATACTCCTTCGGCAATTTCATATCACTTGAGAACCGTTCTGCCGGAAAGAAGAAGTAGCCTGCCGGCAAAGATAAATATGCATTCTGTAAAAAACAGGTACTTACTCCAGATTAAAAATCATACGATAAAAACTTATCTTGCAACTTTTCCTCATGCATTCGCAAGGGAATGTATAGTTATAGCAGGGGTTTTAATCAAAGAACAGTATTCCCTGAAAGGTGTTTTTTTCGTTCTAAAGAATTGGAAGAGAATAATCGCAAAAAGAAAACAGGTTATGCGGAAAAGAAAAGTCTCTAATATTTATCTGGCTAACTGGTTCAGAGAAAAAGTGTACGTTAACAGGTCAAAATTGGCTGATAAATACCTGAAACATTTGAAAGGGATAGAAATCGGCGGCAGTTTTCATAACTGATTTGGCTTGAATACTCTGAATGTTGATTATACCGATGATATCAATACAATTTTTAAGCAAGAAGAGCGAAATTTTTGCGGAGAAGCATTAAAAGTTGATATTGTTGCGAAAGGTGATGCATTACCATTTAAAGATAATGAATGGGATTTTGTCATATCGTCTCATGTGTTAGAACATTTTTTTGACCCAATAAAAGCCATAAAAGAGTGGTTAAGAGTAATAAAACCGGGAGGCTACATATTTATAATCGTACCCCATAAGGAACGAACCTTTGATAAAAACAAGGAGAGAACTACTCTGAAGGAGTTAATTGATAGAAATTCAGAGAAAATACCTACGCCTGAATTTGACATCCATAAACATTATTCTGTATGGATTACAGAAGATTTATTGGAATTGTGCAATTATTTAAAACTCAAAGTAGTTGCCTGCCATAACATTGATGATAAAATAGGAAATGGTTTCACTATTGTTATAAGAAAAAGAAAAAATCTTTTCAGTAGATACACTTGTTAAACATAACGGGTTAGAGGGATTGGTGGAGGAGGACGAAGTCGAGGGGGAGGAGGAGTCTGTTTTTCAGGATGCGGCAGGAGGGTATTCCGGCATCTTTCAGCATGGCTTTCAGTTCTTTTTCCGAGCAAAGGCGCATGTAGTCGCCGACCGCCCAGTTTTTTCCCGCCAGTTTCAGGACCCGGTCGAACAGTTTTTTGGGAAGGTAGTGCAAAAGGGGGATTTTTGTGTGCACCTCTACGGGAAAGTATCTGTTGGGGGTGCTGACATAGAAGGCCTTGCAGGTGCGGTTGATTTCTTTCAGGAAATGCACCTGGGCATCCCTGCCGCCGACGTGCTCAAGAACGGCATTTGACCAGCCAATGTCAAAACTCTTGTCTTGGAAGGGAAAGTTGACGCCGCCGTACCGGACGGCTGTAACGCGAGGATACCGGTGTTTGAATTCCCGCGGCTCGCTTATGCCGAGGGCGGTTATCCTGTGCGGGTAGGGATAGTGTTTTTCGAGGAAATTGTCCGCGGGGGCGAAAGTTCGTTTTCGCCGAATCCGATGTCAAGGATTTTTACGTTTTCGTCTATTTCGAACAGGGAGCAAAACCTTTTCCATTTCCGGGCCCGGTTGAAGGCGGATATATTATGGGCAATTGACATGATATAGAGTATACCATTTATAAGGGGGTCAGGTCTTAGAACGGAGCTGACCCCTGACGGAGATGCCCCCGGGGTAAATTGAAGGAGAGCCGCTTAGGGTGTATAATTGGGGGATGAAAATAGCGGTAGTGGGCACAAGGGGGATACCCGCAAAATACGGGGGGTTTGAGACCTGTGCGGAGGAGTTGAGCACCGGACTGGTGCGGAAAGGGCACAGGGTCGTTGTCAGTTGCAGAAGGTACCTTTACGAAGGAATGCCTACGGAATACAGGGGAGTCGAACTCTGCTACCCGCCCAGCATATCCGGCAAGATAACCGATACGTTTTCCCACACTTTTTTCAGTATCTTAAGGGTGCTATTCTGGGCTCCCGACGTAATCCTCATTTTTAATGCGGCAAACAGCCCGCTTGCGGTACTGCCGAAACTCCTCGGTGAAAAGGTGGTAATAAACGTGGACGGACTGGAGTGGAGGCGGGCGAAGTGGGGCAGGGCGGCCAAGTTGTATTATAAATTTGCGGAGTTTTTTTCTTCCGTTATTGCGGATACGGTAGTTTCGGATGCCGTTGCGATAAAAGACTATTACCTGCGAAAATACGGCAGGGAGAGCGTTTTCATACCTTACGGCGCGCATCTGATAAACAGCGGAAAACCCGAAATAATCCGGCAGTACGGACTTGAACCGGACGGGTATTTTTTCATAGCCAGCCGCCTGGAGCCGGAAAACCATCAGGATGCCGCCGTCGAGGCGTTCGGAAACGTCAAAACCGGCAAACTGCTCGCCATAGCCGGCGGAGCCAACTGGGACAGTCCATACGTGCGGAAAATCAAGTTGACGCAGGATGCGCGGGTGCGGTTTTTGGGGCCGGTATATGCACCCGGGCACATCGAGGAACTGCACTGCAACTGCTATGCCTACATACACGGCAACGAGGTGGGCGGGACAAATCCCGCGCTCCTTAAGGCGATGGGATGCGGCAACTGCGTCATCGCACTGGACGTTGCGTTCAACAGGGAGGTGCTGGGTGACGCGGGACTTTATTTCAGAAACGCCGAAGAACTGAAGCGGCGCATCGAGTACCTGCTTGAAAACCCTGAAAAAGTGCGGGAATTCAGGGACAGAGCAAGGGAACGGGTCGGAAAACTTTACAGGTGGGACAAGGTGGTGGAGGACTATGAGAGGGTGTTTTTAAATATGTTGTAGAGGAATCCTCGGATGTCAGGTCTTAGAACGGAGCTGACCCCGAGTTTATTGCATTTTCCACCGAAGGTTAAAATACCGGCAAGGATTTTTGACTACGGTAGAAAATTTCGGTATCATTTCTATTATGGAAAGAGAGGGATTAGAAGGCATACTTGAGAAATTAGGAGTAAAGGCGGCTTACATATTCGGCTCACAAAAAGAAAAGGGCGTTGCCTTTTTATCCGGACAGGAGCCAGTAAAGGCAGATATGGATTCCGACCTTGACGTAGGAGTAGTCTTTGCAAATCTGCCTTCATGCCGGATTGAGGTTTATTCTCAACTGTATGTTGCTCTTAATAAATTTTTCGGCCCTTTCGACGTTGACCTTGTCTTCCTGCAGGAAACTGATATTTTTTTGCAGTATCAGGCAATCAAGGGGGAAATCGTTTACTGCGCAGACAGATTTTTCGTGGAAGAATATGAAGAACGGATAGTGAAACAGGCGGCTGACCTTATGTACAAAAAAACCGGGTTTCAGAAGGATTTTTTTGAGGCGGTTAAAAATGGTTATTTCAGAATTGAATGTTGAAAGGATAGAGAAGCATCTTTCGCTTATCCAGGAATATCTGGGAGAATTGAGAAACTTTTCTCTTCTTTCCGAGGAAGAATTTTTAAGCGACAACCGCAATTTTGCCGCGAGCGAAAGTTACCTGAGGAAGGCTCTTGAATCCATGTTTGACATCGGAAGGCATATCCTTGCAAAGACGTACGGCTCCAAAGAACTTGAATATAAAAAGATTGCAGTTGAACTGGGCAAAAAGGGCGTAATAGAGGATAAAAATTACGCCGATACGGTTTTACTTAAAATGGCCGGTTACAGAAACAGACTGGTTCACATGTACCATGAAGTAAGCAATAAGGAATTGTACGGTATTATAAAAAATCATCTTGCGGATATAGACAGATTTATAGAAGAAATAGCGGCATTCTTGACCAAATACATACAAAACAAGCCTTCCCTGTAAGATAACCGACACTTTTTCCCACACTTTTTTCAGTATCTTAAGGGGGTCAGGTCTTAGAACGGAGCTGACCCCCAAGGCTATCAGGGTCAGGTCTTAGAACGGAGCTGACCCCTGAAAAACAGGGGAATCAGAACCAGCCGCCGGGAGGGGGGTAGGTCTTCAGGACGTGGATGAAAAAGACAATCATTGAGAGAATGAACAGTACGCTTATTATCTCACTTGCCCACAGGACGTTGCGCCGCAGGTAAAAGTTTTTGGATTGTTCTTCAACGTACTGGACGTAGACCGGAATTTTCCTTTCCCTGAACAGCAAATGCCTGATGCCTTTCTCCGTGCTCTCCCCGTCAAAAAGGAAAGTGAAAGCGTTGGTGTAAATACCGGTGCTCGATTCCAGCATTTCGTCCGCACGTTTTTCTTCGGCAAAGAAAACCGCCTCCGGAGGCGTACCGTTTTTATAGCAGTCTATGATTTCCAGTACGGAAAGAGGCGTGTTTCCTGATTTGAAATAGGCGCCCATGGTCGGGTCTATCATGACTTAATTTCCCGCCGTTTTTATAACTATGAGTTTTGAAACCCTTTCGCAATAAACACTTTTCTTTGATTGAACCCTTGACATTCCTCTTAAAACAAGTTATAATTACAACTATGAAAAGGGGGCGAATATGGCATACAAGGTATATCAGACAAACAAGGGGTCCGGGATGACCTATGTTTATGAAGCGGTATCTTACTGGGATAAGGAAAAGAAGCAGTCACGCAACAAGCAGGTGTGCGTTGGGAAGATAGATTCTCGGACAGGCGCATTTATTCCATCAAAGCGGCTTAATCCCGAGCAGGCAGCGGTAAGAGACCCTGCTGTAACAGCCACCACTCTGGTTGCGGGACCTGCAATGGTTCTGGACGACATTACCGGAGAACTGAAGCTGAGCAAGGTGTTAAAAGGCTGCTTTCCGGAATTCTGGCAGCAGATTTTGTGTATGGCGTATTACCTGGCCCAACGCGGGGACCCGTTAAGCCATTGCGAAACATGGAGCAAGAGCCATATTCATCCGTTTGGCAATGTGCTTACCAGTCAACGCATCAGCGATATTCTCAAGTCTCTGAACAGTGACGGCAGGCAGACATTTTTTTTACGCTGGGGCAAGAAGGTGCTGGAGAATGATTACCTGTGTTATGACATCACGTCAGTCTCTTCTTATGGAGAGCTTAATGAATATGCCAAGTACGGATATAACCGGGACAGGGAGAAACTCCGGCAGATTAACCTTGCGCTTCTGGCTGGACAGAAAGGACAACTGCCTGTTTACTATGAACGGCTGCCCGGCAACATCAGCGATGTCAGCACCCTGCACAGGTTTTTAAGAACCTTTGATTACCTTCATCTGCCCAGTCTTCATCTGGTTCTGGACAAGGGGTTTTACAGCCAGAAGAACGTGAATGAACTGCTGGAGTCCCGGGATAAGTTTATAATAGCCGCACCCAACAGTCTTAAGTGGGTACAGGAAATAATTGATGAGAACAGGGAGTCCATCCAGAATCCGGAATGCTACAGGAAACTGGAAGGAGAGATTCTTTATGTGCGGACAAAACTCTATTCTTGGGGGGATATGCACAGGCGATGCTATGTACATCTTTATTACAACTCTTTCATCGCCGCATCTGCTTTTAACGATTTCACCGAGGAATTGCTTGCCTGCAAGCAGGAACTGGAAACCGATAATCTTGTAATTGCACATGAAGATATGTACAAGACCTTTTTTACAATCAAAGAGACTCCGGTACGGGGCAGGAAAGCACTGTTCAACAATGAGGCCATAGAGAAATACCGCAACCGTTATGCAGGATTCTACGTGATACTGACAAACGATATAAAGAATCCCATAGAAGCGCTCAGGGTATACAGGGACAAGGATGCGGTAGAGAAATGTTTTGATGACCTTAAAAATCAGTTGGATATGAAACGCCTTCGCGTTCAGAGTTCAGCAGCTATGGACGGACGGCTGTTCGTCCAGTTCATTGCGCTGATTCTTATCAGTGCTTTGCGCAAAAAAATGCGGGATACAGGGTTGATTGATAAATATACACCGCGAGAGTTGCTGATGGAGATGGAAACGCTAACACAGATACGTTACTCAGGAAGGTACGGACAGATTCTTACCGAGATTACCAAGCCCCAAAGGGAAATTTTGGAAAACTTGAAGGTCCCGGTTCAAACATAGTTATAATTTTTGCGGGAAATTAGGTCATGACCCATTTTCTCATTTCCGAAACGTAAAAAGACGGTACGACGTGCCCGTCCAGCCAGAATACTCTTGCGCATATGCCGATGCTTTGCGCCGCGGCCGCGGCGAGGCGCGCATAGGCGTCGCAGAAAAAGGTATGTCCGTTTTCCGCATCGCGTATAACCTCTTCCGGCGTCCAGAAGAAATAGTGCCTGAAGTTGTCGCCGAACTTCAGTTTCTCCCTGACCCAGAGGTTTATGCCTATTATCCTGTCGAAATCTTTCTTGCTGTTTCCGATAAAGGGTTTCACCTCGGAAAGGGTTTCTTCCTTCAGAAGAACCGGCAGTTTATACGAGACCTCTTTCCCGTGAAGGTAGGCGCTCATATCTTTTAAGGGAGGGCGGTTTAGAACGTCCTTCTCGGAGACGGGGATGATTTTTGCGAAATAAATCGGGTTTTTCAGTATTATCCGTGTCGAGATGAAGCATACGGGACAGCAGGCAAGCATCAACCCGAAGTAAATTTTATATTTTTTTATCACTCTTGTCATTTTTTTTCACAGAGCAAAAAAGCCAATTTCAACTAAATTATTGCATATGCGCCGCGGGAAAAACAATGGTATTTCGGATACGTCAAATGACGTAGACAGGCAAGTTACGCAACTGCGTGAAGAACAACAGGAATTTGTTTTTAAATACCGGCGAGGTTGTTTTCTATCGCGTATCGGACGAGGTTTGCGGTGCTGTGAATCTGCAATTTACACATTACGTTGCACTTGTGCGTGCGCACGGTACGGGCGGAGATGTTCAGTTTTCCGGCAATTTCCTTAACCGTATATCCTTCGGCGATTAACTTAAGAATTTCCGTTTCCCTTTCCGTCAATTTTTCCGGAGGTTCGCTTTTCTCCCGGACGGCGGGCTCATAAAACCGGAACGTATCGTCTTTTTCCATGCCCGGAACGGTAACAATCATCTGTACCGCCCATTCGCCGTTAACCCTGACCCGCGATGCCTTGACGCGGCATAACGCCTGGGTCCCGTCGGATTTTATAAACCGGCGTTTTACCGTCATTACCGGGTTAATCCCGCTTATGAGATTTTCATAGTTTTGCTTAAATTCATCCTTTGCATCGGCCGTCACGCAGTCCATTATATCCCTGCCTATGACATGCAACGGGCTCTCAACGCCATATATTCCTGCAACCGCCTGGTTGGCGTATATAATCCGCATGTTGCTTACCAGGCATACGCCGTAACCGACCATTTCCGCAAGATTCCGGTATGCTATGTTCCAATCGGTCGCCTCGTTTTTAACTTTTGCTCTCTCGCGGAAAAAACCCACGGCAATGCGGCGCCTGCCGCATTTCATTAACTGGCCGGCCGTATCCACGAAGAATACCTCGCCGTTTTTGCGCACGCATTCCACGTCGCAGTTATATTTCGCCCTGCGGTACTCCAGTCTTTTTAAAATCTTTTTGACGGGTTCCTTCTGGTCGGCGGGATGCAGGTCGAACGCATAGATTTTCAGCATTTCCTCTTTCCCGTATCCGAACATCGTAAGGGCGGCGGGATTCACGTCAAGAATTTTACGCGTCTTGTTGTCGCTTATGATGATACCGTCGTTGAAATCCTGAAGGATTTTTACGGAAAGTTCCTTGAAACAGTTGTCGGACATTAACGTTTTCATAATATTGCAAATATGCGGAACAATTTTTCTGTACGGCAACTTTACATATTTAACCTTTTATCCATGCGGCTGTCAAGTTTTTTAAATTCACAAAAGGGTGTATAATAGAGGCGTA
>CAYPTS010000038.1:0-18672 GCA_964413825.1 uncultured bacterium | reverse complement strand
GAGGGGAGGATATGGACGGAACGAAGGAAACAAGTGAGCGTATTGCACGGTACGGGGAATACAGCGCATTTTTGAAAGGAGGGGATGCCTCAAGAACCTTTTTCTGTCTTGACCCTTCCAGTTTTGCCTCTTTATATGCAGGCAAGCAATACGGAAGCCCTTCACTTGAAGCCCTTGTGGCTTTCCACCTTGATTTTTCAAGCGATGCCGGAGTGAGCATCCCTGTTGAGTTTGGAAAGACTATTCCGGGGCAGGTTGCGCAGGCGGTACAAAATATAAGGAAAAGCGTGAGCGGACGAAGGCACATAGTGGGGCAGGCCGATGCCACGATACTTGCCGGCATGCCCCCGGAAAACATCCGTTCTTTTATAGACGCATCAAACTGTGTGAAATAAATGAAATAGTTCATGCTCAGGATTTACACGTAATAACTATATGGGATAAATTAAAAAGGACAGGGATATCATTATTATGATACAAGATGAGTTGAAAAAATTATTGCAGGAATGCCGGAAATTATCTGCGGAAACAGAGTGGATAGAGTTTAAATCCGCTGCAAGAAATTTTCATTTCAATGAAATGGGGAAATATTTTTCAGCGCTAAGCAATGAAGCCAATCTTAAGGAAAAAAAATGCGGATGGTTGATTTTTGGAGTGGAAGATGCTACGAGAAAAATCAGTGGAACGCTGTACCGCACTGATAAGAGGGATTTGGATAGTCTTAAACGGGAGATAGCCGACAAGACTACACAACGTATTACTTTCACTGAAATATATGAATTGAAATTACCTGAAGGCAGGGTAATTATGTTTCAGATACCTGCCGCTCCTCAAGGGATTCCTATTGCCTGGGAAGGACACTATTATGGCAGAGAGGGAGCGTCTTTGTCTGCTTTGAACATTCAAGAAATAGAACAAATCAGGAACCAGATAAAAAAGACAGATTGGTCGGCGCAGATATGTGAAGATGCCACGGTTGAAGATTTGGCACCGGAAGCAATAATGAAGGCAAGGGAGGAATACAAGAAAAAACATCCTGCGTTTATATCTGAAGTGGATAAATGGGAAGATATTACTTTTTTGAATAAGGCGAAAATTACTATACAAGGGAAAATTACACGTACCGCAATTATTCTTTTAGGTAAGCCTGAATCGGAGCATTTTATTTCTCCCGGAGTCGCAAAGATAACCTGGATACTAAAAACTAATGATAATATTGAAAAAGACTATGAGCATTTTTCTCCGCCATTTATTTTAAATGTTGATTCAGTCCTCGGAAAGATACGTAATTTAAAATACCGGTATTTGCCGAATAAGACTTTGTTTCCCATAGAAATTACTCAATATGAATCTTATGTCATACGTGAAGCACTCCATAATTGTATTGCACATCAAGATTATGAACTAAAATCAAAAATTGTTGTGGTAGAACATCCGGATGAATTAATTTTTGCAAATGCCGGAAGTTTTATTCCTGGAAGCGTTGAATCGGTGATAGAACAGGATGCCCCCCAAATATATTATCGCAATCAGTTCTTAACGACAGCAATGGTTAATCTGAATATGATTGATACCATAGGCGGTGGTATCAAGAAAATGTTTATTTTGCAGAAAAACAGATTTTTCCCTTTGCCTTCATATCAACTGAATAATGCTGAGAAGGTGTCCGTAACGATTACCGGGAAGGTGATTGATGAGAATTATACAAAACTGCTTATGGAAAATACGGATTTAGACATTATGACAATTATATCTTTAGACAAAGTGCAAAAGAAAGAAAAATTGAACAGGTATGACTATCTGAATTTAAAAAAGCAAGGATTAGTGGAGGGGCGGTATCCTTCAATTTTTATCTCGCCCGGGATTGCATCAATAACCGGAAATAAAACACAGTATATTAAACAGCGTGCTTTTGATAAAAACTATTATAAAAAACTGGTTCTTGAATTGATACAAAAATTCGGTTCGGCTAACAGAAAAGATATTGACAATTTACTGTGGAATAAATTATCCGATATATTGACGGAAAAACAGAAAAAAAACAAGATAAACAACCTACTTTATGAGATATCTAAGAAGGATAAGAAAATTATAAATATAGGTTCCGATAGAAACCCCAAATGGGTGTTGGCTAAGTAATAAGTAGTATTTTAGTAGAAAAATAAGTAGTATTTTAGTAGAAAAACTGTAGAGTGTTTGAATATTTACGGGGGAGGGGGAAAATGATACCGAGATATACCAGACCGGAAATTGCGGCAATATGGAGCGAGGAGAACAGGTTCCGGAAGTGGCTGGACGTTGAGATAGCGGCCGTTGAGGGCTGGAGTAGGATAGGGGTTGTGCCGGCAGAGGCGGTGGAGAAGATAAAAAAGAACGCAAAAATAGACGTTGCAAAGATACAGGAAATAGAGAAGGTTACCAATCATGACGTCATCGCTTTTGTCGAGCAGGTGAGCGGAACCGTTGGAGAGGAAGGCCGTTACATCCATTACGGACTTACCTCGTCGGACGTACTGGATACGTCGCTTGCCCTGCTGTTAAGGGAGTCGGGAAAACTTCTGCTGGAGGATATAAAGGTTCTTCTGGCAACCCTCAAGGAGAACACGCTCAAGTACAGTGACCGGGTTGTGATGGGCAGGACACACGGGATACACGCGGAACCGGTTACGCTCGGGTTCAGGTTTGGGGGCTGGTATTACGAGTTTTTGAGAAATCACAAGAGGATGCAGAGCGCAATTGACGAAGTAAGCGTGGGAAAACTTTCCGGCGCGGTCGGGACATTCTCGAATATCGACCCGCGCGTGGAAGAGTTCGTCTGCGAAAAACTGGGACTTGATAGAGAGAAATTTTCCACGCAGATTATCTCGAGAGACAGGCACTGCTATTTTGTAAGCGTTCTCGGCGTTATTGCCGCTTCCTGCGAGAAGGTTGCCCTGCAGATGCGGCTGCTGCAGCAAACTGAAGTCGGGGAAGCCGCAGAGCCGTTCGGTAAAGGGCAGAAGGGGTCGTCCGCCATGCCGCACAAGAGAAATCCCATACTGGCGGAGAGGGTATGCGGCCTGGCAAGGGTCATCAAGAAGAATGCAAGCGTCGCCATGGAAAATACCGGACTGTGGTATGAACGGGACATAAGCCATTCGTCCGCAGAAAGGATTATCTTTCCGGAGTCGATAATGCTTCTTGATTATATACTGACTATTTTGAACAGGATGCTGAAGGGCATTGACGTTTTCGATGCGAACATTGAAAGAAACATTGCCCTGACCGGCAGGGTTTTCTTTTCGCAGAAATTGCTCAACGCCCTTGCGATGAAGGGGCTTTCGAGGGAAAAGGCATATGCAATTGTGCAGAAAAAGGCCTTTGAGGCGATACGGGAAAAAAAGGATTTTGTGGAAGCGGTGAAGAACGACGGGGAAATAAAAGGCTATTTGAGCGAAAAAGAAATGGACGCGATTTTCGATATGAAAACGCTGTTGAAAAATCTTGATGCAAAGTTTGAAGAATTGAAATAGCGGGGTCAGGTCTGAATATTTGACAAAAAACGCTCTTTTATGAACAGGATATATATTGCGGCCGGCAGTAACAAGGGGGACAGGGCAGGCAACGTTATAAAAGCACTGAGGTTGGTCGGAAAGAAGGTTGAAATAACAAAAATCTCGCCTTTCATAAAGACTTTGCCGGCAGAGGGGGCCGAAGGCGGTTTTTTCATTAACGGCGTCATTGAGGGGAATACCCGTTTGACTGTGGCAAATCTTTTTGAGTTT
This sequence comes from uncultured bacterium, assembly GCA_964413825.1. Taxonomy (GTDB): domain Bacteria; phylum Ratteibacteria; class UBA8468; order B48-G9; family JAFGKM01; genus JAFGKM01. The sequence goes on along the minus strand of CAYPTS010000038.1, from coordinate 14,908 downwards.
TTGCAGAATATTGAAAAAAAAATCGGCAGGAAGCACCCGCATAAAAAAGGAGATGAGCGGGAGATAGACCTCGATATAATTTTTTACGGAGACAGGGTTTTCAGGACAGATAAACTTACGGTGCCGCATCCGCGGTACAGAAAAAGGATTTTTGTTCTGAAGCCGCTTTGCGATATAGCCCCGGATTTTATTGACCCGGAGACCAGACAGATTGTATCCGACATCTACAAAAAATTGAAGAAATAGCCCTTCACCTTTTATTTCTCTTCCCCCGGGGGAGAGGGTTTTAGAGTGAGGGGGAAAAGGTTGGCAAATGAAGGTAGTTACCAGGATATCGGAAGTACGTGAAGAAATACGAAAGGCGAGGAGTAAAGGCAAGAGAGTGGGATTTGTTCCCACGATGGGGTTTCTGCACCGCGGGCATCTTTCTCTTGTTGAGAAATCAGTATCGGAATGCGGATTTACTGCGGTAAGCATCTTTGTCAATCCTACGCAGTTCGGCAGGAACGAGGACTACGGGAGATATCCGCGGGACATGAACAGGGACATTGAGATGCTGGAAAAAGGAAAGGCCGACCTTGTTTTTACGCCTTCTGTGGAAGAAATGTACAAAGAAGGCGCGGCTACCTCGGTTGCCGTGGAAAAACTTTCCGGAGTTCTCGAAGGGAAATTCAGGCCAGGGCATTTTAACGGTGTCTGCACCGTTGTCTGCAAATTGTTCAATATCTTTTTGCCGGACAGGGCGTACTTCGGATGGAAAGACGCCCAGCAGTTGATTATAATAAAGAGAATGACAGGGGACATTGATATGCCTGTGGAGGTAATCGGGTGTCCCACGGTCAGGGAGCCCGACGGACTCGCGGCCAGTTCAAGGAATATCTACATATCCGGAAATAACAGGGAAAAGGCGCTTTCCCTGTACAGGGCATTGAAGAAGATTGAAGAATTATACCGGAAGAAAGGCATAAAAAATACGGCGTCGCTCAAGCGGGAAGGGAAGAATCTCATAAGAAAATATCCGGAGATACAGATTCAATACCTTGAGATAGTAGAACCGGATAACCTGACACCCGTGAAAAAAATAGAGGAAAACGTGCTGGTGCTGGGCGCCATCAAACTTCCTGCCGTGCGCCTGATAGACAACATCCTCCTTGTTGCATGAGTGATTTTACAAAACAGTCACTGATTATCTCTGTGCAGCAGCCATTTCCATAAAGGCATTATTTTGATTCTGACATCCCCTGTTTTTTCTTCCCCTTCCTCATCATCGGTAATTATTGTGAGGTTTTGAGATGCCAATTCATTTCTTGTTGCAATTAGACTTCTTGTTTCTCTTTCTCTGGTTTTCTTGTCTCCCAGAGTATAACAGACCTGTATGCTTTCTCTAATCTTAAGTCCTTCCCTGATTACAAAATCCACTTCAGTACCGTTTTTTGATTTCCAGTAATAAAATTCTTTATTCTCTCTTTTCAGTTCAAGGAAAACGATGTTCTCAAAGATACGCCCGGAATTTTCGGAAAATTTAAACCCGATGCTTTTAGCCAAGCCCACGTCCACCGCATAGAACTTGCCGGGATTGTAAATTTGTGTTTTTACCGAATAATCAAATAAAGGTACCCTGAAAAAAAGAAAGACGTTTTCCAGATAATCAAGATAGTTCTTTATGGTGGTCACATTTTTTGCGTCTATCAGATTCCGGAGATTTTCATAACTGCAGATTGTGCCTGTATTGGAAATCAGATACAGGCAAAGTTCTTTGAACTCTTTCATTTTTCTTATTGAGTATCTTGCGAACAAATCGCGGTAAATTATGTCTTTGAAGTATTGTTCAAGCAGTGTTGCATCCTTCTGTTTTATAACTTCGGGAAATCCGCCGAGAGATAAGTATTCGTTAAACAGGGTTTTTATAAGAACTTTTTTTCTGGTTGCAAATAAATCTTTATGACTGAAAGAGGCATTATTGAGCGAAAGATATTCGCAAAAAGAAAACGGCCACAGGATTATCTGCCTGTTTCTGCCTGTTAAGGCAGAAGATATTTCCGAACTTAACAGAGTAGCATTTGAACCGGTAATAAATACCTTAACGTCTTCATATTCATACAGTCTGTTGACCCATTTTTCCCAGCCTTTTATGTTTTGAATTTCATCAAGGAAGAAAAACTTTTTACCGTTCGGCTTTTCTATTTCCAGAAATATCTCATAAAGAGACTCAAAATCCTTGAAATTAAAATCAAGAAACCGTTCATCTTCAAAATTGAGATAAAGAATATTGGAAGCAGGCAATTTATATTCGGAAGTTATATCATCCGCTACCAACTTCATAAGAGACGATTTGCCGCTTCTCCTGACTCCCGTGATTAAAACTATCTCTCTGGACTTGATGTAGTTCGTTGTTGTTTTTTGGACTGTGCGCCTTATCAATTCCTTTTTGGATAAAAATTTCTCTTTGTGGGTTATTATCAACTCTTTCAATTTGTTCTTTTCCATGGATAGCCTCCCCAATATATTATATTACTATTATAATGTTTCATTCGAAACAAGTCAATACTATTATAATATTGTAGATTGATTGTCCAGTTACTTCACTCAAGTTCCGACATAAGGAAACAGAGAGGAAAGAAAGCAGTTTTCGTGCTCGAAACAGCCCTACGGGCTTTGGCTCCAGCACAGATAAGAACTACGGTGAAATCGGACTCTCGGAGAACTCACCCTCCTTCGCCAAGGCTACGCAGGGTTCACACAGCTCCGAGCAAGGTAATCGTCCGAATGCTTGGTGCTTTTCACCTTGTCTTATGACTGTGCTTCCACACTCGCACGTCAACTCTTTCTTTTCCCCTCAGTACCAAGGATTCTTATGTCGGAATCTCAGAAACTTTCTTGCCCCGATGCTTTTTTGAGGAATCTCGATTTTGAGCATTTTTTCCAAGTAGTAGTTTGCACCCTTATCTTATCCCGCCTGCTGAAAAAATCAAGGGTTTGGACGGAGGGGGGCGGAGCATTAACCTCATATAGTTGCTATTTAAGGGCTCGTTCCCTGTCAAGAAGGTATTTCTTGAAGTCTCTGCCGAGAACGTAACCGCCGCAGTCCCCGTTTTTTCTTATTATCCGGTGGCAGGGAACGGCGAGCAGGTAAGGGTTTTCTTTCAGGAAGGACGCAACGTATCTTTCCCTGCCTTTCAATCCAACCCGCCGTGCAAGTTGTGAATAACTTATTGTTTTGCCCATGGGGATTTCGCAAACCGCTTGCATAATCTTCCTTTTTATAGTAACATTTTTTGTTTTCGCCGTTTTTGACATTTTTTGCATTTTATATTAAGATTGTTGGGAAAAACATGATGAACAACACTATTTTATCACAGGTTAAGTTTGATGAAAAAGGGCTGGTTCCCGCCATAGTGCAGGATGCCGCCAGCGGCGAGGTTGTGATGTTTGCGTGGATGAACGGGGAAGCCCTTTCCATGACGCTTGAAACCGGAAGGATGCACTATTACAGCAGGAGCAGGAAGAAACTCTGGCTTAAAGGCGAGGAGTCCGGGAATTTTCAGGAATTGAAAGAGATGCGCATAGATTGTGATAACGATGCACTTCTTTTTCGCGTTGAACAGAAGGGCGGAGCATGCCATAAAGGATACCGTTCCTGTTTTTTCAGGGCGTTGAAGGGCGGAGACAAAAGCGAATTCGCCATAACGGAGAAGAAGATTTTTAACCCTGACGAGGTTTACAAAAAATGATGAGACAATACTATTATAAGTTTTTGCTTATACTGGCGGTAATTGCGGCGTGTATTTACCAGTTGTATCCCCCGGAAAAGAAGGTCCGGCGCGGTCTTGACCTGCAGGGCGGGGTGCACGTGGTTCTCGAGGTCGAGGAGGCCGGACAGGAAGAGGGGTACGTTTCTGACCTTGCGGACAGGGCGCTCGAGGTTATAAGAAACAGGATAGATTCTCTCGGCGTCACGGAGCCTGTGATACAGAAACAGGGTATGAGAAGGATAATAGTCGACCTTCCCGGCGTGCAGGACCCAGATAAGGCGATAGACATAATAGGACAGACCGCGCTTCTTGAATTCAAACTGGTTTCCGACGATGCCGAGCTGATTGAGAAGGCGTTGAGGGGAGACGTCCCCGAAGGGTATGAACTTTTGTATCATAAGGAAAAAGACGAGCGCGGGATATACAGGGAGACCAACCCGATTCTCGTGAAGACTGAGCCGGAACTTACCGGAAAATACATCGAGGATGCCTATGTGGGGTATGACGGTTCCGGTTTTCCGGACGTCAACCTGCGTTTGAGCAAGGAAGGCGCTGCGCTGTTTGAATCTGTAACCGCAAAAAATGTAAACCGGCGCCTTGCGATAGTTCTCGACGGAGTGGTAAGGTCTGCCCCTGTCATAAGGGAAAGAATAGGGGGGGGTAGTGCGAACATAACGGGGCGTTTTTCGGTTGACGAGGCAAGGACGCTTGCGATAGTCCTGCGGGCCGGAGCCCTGCCTGCAAAGGTTGAAATGATTTACCGCGAGGTTGTAGGCCCCACTCTCGGAAAGGAAAACATTACGCAGGGGTTCAGGGCGGCAATATACGGCGGAATAGTCGTTCTTATTTTCATGCTGGTTTATTTTGCGGCGTTCGGCCTTCTTGCGAATTTCGCGCTTGCCATGAACGTGCTTATACTGCTTGGCGTCATGGCAACCGTGAGAGGCGTTCTCACCCTTCCGGGCATAGCGGGAATTGCGCTTACCTGCGGCATGGCGGTTGACGCCAATATACTGATTTTCGAGCGGATAAGGGAAGAAATAAAGTCCGGAAAGAGTTCCAAGGCAAGTATTGACGCGGGCTACAAGAGGGCGTGGAGCGCAATCATTGATTCCAACATAACGACGCTCATTGTTGGAATGATACTGTTTTTCCTTGGGGAAGGTCCTGTAAAGGGATTCGGGCTTACATTGAGCATAGGAATAATAGCCAACCTGTTTACGGCTGTTTTCGTTACCAAGGCCATCGTTGACTGGGTGATGCTTACGAAAAAAGTCGAAAAAGTGAGGATATAAATGGAACTCATTAAAAATTCGAATTTCAATTTTATAGGCAAGAGGAAAATAGCGTACGTGTTTTCCTCCATAATAATCATCTGGGGCCTGGTTGTTTTCGGGATGAGGGGCAGAGAGAACTTCGGCGTGGATTTCATAGGCGGCGACATGCTGAACGTTGAATTTTCTGAAGTAACCTCGGCCGCGGCGATACGCGAGGCGGTCAAGGAACTTAACATAGGGCATTATTCCGTCCAGGCGCTGGGAGAAGAGGGGAAGGAGTTCATAATAAAAAGTGCGCCCGGCACGTCGGAACAGATAACAGGTATTCTCGCGGAAAAAATACGGACGGGAGAAAATGCGTTTACCGTAAAGGGAAAATCTTTCGTGGCGCCTTCAATGAGCGAAAGCTTAAGGCGAAAAGCGCTTTACGCATTTCTGGCGGGTATAATAGGAATTCTTTTGTATCTAACGGTCAGATTTGAGTTCAGGTTTGCCGTGGGAGCCACTCTTGCAATTTTTCATGACATGCTCTTTGTCGTTGCGGTGCTGGCGCTGACGGGAAAGCAGATAGATGCTGCGGTCGTGGCGGCATTGCTTACCGTAGCAGGTTATTCGGTCAACGATACCGTTGTCATATTTGACAGGATAAGGGAGAATATAAGAAAGACAAGGAGCGATGATTATCCCGCACTGTTCAACGGCAGTATCAACGAGACTTTGAGCAGGACAGTCCTTACTTCACTTACCACGTTGTTTGTGGTGTGCTTCCTTTTCTTTGCGGGCGGAGAAGCCCTGCACGCGTTTTCTCTCGTTCTGCTTATTGGTTTTCTGGTGGGAACGTATTCCTCGATTTTCATTGCCGCCTCGGTACTCATAGACTGGCATAGAGCCAGTCCGCATAAATTCAAAGTATGAGAGTGATAAGCGGATGGTTGAAAGGAAGAAAACTGGCGTTTCCTGAAGACAAGGAAAAGGTGCGTCCGACAAAGGACATAACGCGGGAAGCGATATTTGACGTTCTGCGGGGATGGATTGCGGGCAAACGGGTTTTGGACCTTTTTGCCGGAACCGGAGCGCTCGGAATAGAAGCCGTGAGCCATGGGGCGGCGGAAGCGGTTTTCGTGGAATCCGAACCGGAAGGCATCAGTCTGATAAGGAAGAATGTGGATGCCATGGATATTGCCGGTATATGCTCGGTGAGGAAGGGAAAGGTTGAAAAGGTAATTGCCGAGTTTGCGGAAAAGGGGTTTGACCTTATAATCGCCGACCCTCCTTATGGGTATCCTGAAGCTAAAATCGAATCCATACTGAAAGATATAGTTGAACTTCGGGTAATAGGCAGCGGCGGCAGGATAGTTGTTGAGCACGGAAGGGGAAACCCGGTTCCCGCTGTCGCAGGATTGGAGGTTTTCAAGGAAAAATTTTACGGCAAAAGTGCCGTTACCTACTTGAAGGCGGATTACACATGAAGAAAACAGCGGTCTACCCGGGCAGTTTTGACCCCATAACAAACGGACACATGAACGTTATAGAGAAAAGCCTGACGCTTTTCGACAGGGTGATAGTTACAGTTGCCGACCATTCGAGAAAAAATCCGCTTTTTAACACGGAGGAGAGGGTTGGTCTGATAGAAAGCGTTTATGGCCGGAATAAAAGGGTAGAGGTTGACAGATTCGACGGGCTTCTTGTCAATTATCTAAAGAGAAAGCGCATCAACACCATATTAAGGGGATTGAGGGCGGTATCCGATTTCGAGTATGAATTCCAGATGGTGCTTGCCAACAGGAAGCTGGATAGCAGGATAGAAACGGTTTTTATTATGCCCGGCGAGGAGTTCTTTTTTATAAGTTCCTCAATTGTCAGGGAGATTGCCGGGTTGAAGGGGGACGTTTCAACGTTCGTGCCAAAGGTTGTGGCCGAAGCTTTAAAAAGAAAATTCAAATAAAAATGGAGGTAGTAAAATGCCTAATCCGAAGAGGAGACATTCTAACAGCAGGACGGGTAAGAGAAGAAACAGCAACAAGAAAATCAGGAAAAGTTCGTTGAGCGTCTGTTCCAACTGCGGCGCTTCAAAATTGCCGCACACCGCCTGCAGTTCCTGCGGATACTATAAGGGAGTGCCTGTCGTTAAGATTGCAAAAGACAAGAAAAAGAAAGAGTGAAATGGATAAACAGGAGATAGTTATCGGACTTGACGCCATGGGCGGCGACAATGCGCCTTTTTCGGCGATAAAAGCCTGCCAGATGTTTTCACCCGCGGACGGGATAAAAATTATCCTTGTCGGCGACAGTAAAAAGATAAAGGGAAAAATAGACCTTGCGAAATATCCGTTTGTTGTCTTGCAGGACTGTGAAAAACATATAAATATGCACGACAAGGTGAATCTTAGGCTTCTAAAAGAACGAGACAACAGCATGGTTAATACCATAACCGTCATGAAGGAAGGCGGGGCGCATTGCGCGTTGAGCGCGGGAAACACAGCCGCGTTTGTTTCCTACGGCATTTCCGAGCTCGGACTGATACCTGGAATTGAGCGGCCTGCAATTGCTCTGTCCATGCCGAGTTTGACGGGGCTCAACACGATTTTTCTGGATGCAGGCGCAAACGTGAAGGCAAAGCCGGTTCATCTTCTCCAGTCTGCTTACATGGGGTCCCGCTATGCCGGAGTGGTTTTCGGGATAAAAGAACCGAGGGTTGCTCTTTTAAACATAGGTGAAGAGGAAGGCAAGGGTGACGACCTCAGGAAGACGGCGTTTGAACTTATCAAAAAAAACAAGATGATAAATTTTACCGGCAATATTGAGGGACAGGAACTTTTTACAGGCAGGGCTGATGTGGTTTTAACCGACGGGTTTACCGGTAACGTTATGCTGAAGGTTATTGAAGGAGTGACAAGGTCGTTTAGAACCATACTGACAAAAGAAATAAGGAAGAGCGTAAGCGGCAAGATAGGCGCTCTGCTCTTGAAGGAAGCGCTGAAAAATTTTGCGAAGAAGGGCGATTACGCGGAATATGGAGGGGGATTGCTGCTCGGAGTAAACGGCATAGTCATAGTCAGTCACGGCAGGTCGTCCCCACGCGCGCTTTACAGTGCGATAAAACTGGGGAAAAAGATTGCCGCCTCCGGTTTTTTCGATGAATTGAAAAATAATCTGGAGGCGATTGAATGGGAGGCGTGATAATTGCGGGTACCGGTTCTTTCCTTCCTGAACAGTCGCTTACCAACCGGGACCTTGAAATGATAGTGGACACTACCGACGAATGGATTTTAACGAGGACAGGCATTAAAGAAAGAAGGATATGTCCGAGAGGAATGGCATCTTCGGACATGGGAGTGCAGGCCTGTTTGAAAGCGTGCGAGGATGCCGGCATATCTCCCGGCGATGCGGAAATAATAATTTGTGCGACCGTCACCCCTGACATGTTTTTTCCTTCCACTTCCTGTCTCATACAGGCAAAACTCGGTATCAGGGATATTCCGGTTTTTGACATATCGGCGGCCTGTTCAGGTTTTATTTACGGTATGGAGACTGCAAAAAGTCTGATGCTTGCGGGAGGATACAAAACAGGACTGGTGATATCTTCGGAGTGCATGAGCCGCCTGACAGATTATACGGACAGGAGCATCTGCGTTCTGCTGGGAGACGGTTCCGGAGCGGCGGTTTTGAGGCAGTCCGACCGGGACGGGCTTCTCGGAACGTATATTTCCGCCGACGGAAGTTACGGCGATATGCTGCATGCGCCAGCGGGCGGTTCCCTCAATCCGGCTTCTTTCGATACAGTTGAAAAGAGGATGCATTTCATGAAGATGGAGGGAGCGGCTCTTTTCAAGGTCGCGATACTGTCTATGAGCGAGGCGATAAACAAATTGCTCGACAGGTTCAACCTGAAGAAAGAAGACGTGGCAATGGTCATACCGCACCAGGCAAACCTGCGTATTATAAACGGCGTGGCGAAAAATCTGAACATGCCTGCAGAGAAGTTTTACGTTAACATTGAAAAATACGGGAACATGTCCGCCGCCTGTATCCCCGTGGCGCTGGACCAAGCAGCGAGAAAGGGATTATTCAAGAAGGGAGACCTGATAATAACGGTTGCCTTCGGCGGCGGGCTTACGTGGGGAGCCAACCTTATAAGGTGGACGAAATGAAAAGATTTGCGGCGGTATTTCCCGGGCAGGCTTCGCAGTATGTGGGTATGGGCAGGGATTTCGTAGAAAACGTCCCGGGTTGTGCCGATATAATAAGAACCGGCGAAAAAATAACCGGACTGCCGCTGATGGACAGAATTATTGACGGTCCGATTGAAGAACTTACAAGAACTCTGATATGCCAGCCGGCGATTTTCGGCATAAGCATGGTCTGTCTGCATGCATTTGCCGCAAAAGGGTTTTCCCCTTGTACTGTTGCGGGGCACAGCCTGGGAGAGTATTCCGCACTTGCCGCTTCGGGAGGCATAAGCATCGAGGATGGATACCGAATCGTTGCAAAAAGGGCGCGCATCATGGATGAAATATCTCAAAACAGCGGCGGCGGACTACTTGCGGTGCTGGGACTTCCTCTGCGGGAAGTCGAGAACCTGCTCGGAGATTTCCCGGGAATAGAAATTTCAAACGTGAATTCTCCCGTACAGGTAGTTGTCGGCGGAAAAAAAGAAGAACTTGAAAAATTCAGCGCGTTTCTCAAAGAGAAAAAATTCAAGGGAATAATGTTAAACGTCAGCGGACCTTTTCATACCTCTCTCATGAAAAAGGCATCGGAGATGCTTGAACCCGAAATTGCCGGAATCGCTTTCAATGAACCCGCGATACCCGTATATCTCAACTGGTCGGGCAGGAGAACCACGGATAAGGACGAGATAAAAAAAGGACTTGCAAAACAGATTTTTTCTCCGGTAAGGTGGGTGGAAACAATTGAAAATATGGTATCGGATGATAAACCGGAAGTCTTTGTCGAGGTCGGGCCTAAGAAGGTACTGAAGAAATTAATAGAGAGCATTATTTCGGGAGCGGTTGTGTTGAACGTTGAAGATACCGCATCTATGTCAGATACCATGGACAGACTGAAAGGAAAATGAAATACAACCTCTAACTACAAAAGATAGGGGTTCGGGACTCGGGATTGGAGGTTCCCCGTAAAGAAAAAACGGGGCAAGCGGGAAAGACAAAGGCAGGAGAAAGCATTTCCGAATCCCTAAACCCGAAGCGCGAATCCCGGCTTTAAGAAAAGTTCGGGGCAAAGGGAGATAGAACAATGTTTAAAGATAAGGTGGTTGTTATTACCGGGGCATTTGGAGGTATAGGAAAATCACTCGCGATGAAGTTTGGGAAACAAGGAGCGAACCTTGTTATGTGGGACGTGCTGGTGGATGAGGCGTTTGAAGGCGAGATGAAAGACGCCGGCATAAGTTTCCTTTCTTCACGGGGAAACATAACCGTACAGGAAGACGTGGAGAAGAACATCGGCGCCGTATTGGAGAAATGGGGCAGGGTTGACGTTCTCATAAACAACGCGGGAATTACCAGAGATAACCTGATTTTAAAAATGGCTGAGAAAGACTGGGATGATGTTTTAAACGTTAACTTGAAAGGTGCGTTCATATGCAGTAAAATAATCGGGAAGGCCATGTTTTCCAAGAAGTCCGGAAAGATTGTAAACGTTGCTTCAATTATAGGACAGATAGGCAATATAGGGCAGGCGAATTATTCGGCGTCGAAAGGGGCTCTTATCTCTTTAACCAAAACGTGCGCCAAGGAATTCGGCAGATTCGGGGTTAACGTGAATGCGGTTGCCCCCGGTTACATAATAACGAAGATGACGGAACAACTGCCGGAAAAAGTAAAGGATAAAATGCTTGAGATGATACCCTTGCGCAGGTTTGGAAAGCCGGATGAGGTGGCCGACCTGATTCTGTTCCTGTCTTCGGATGCCGCGGCTTACATAACCGGACAGGTCTTCAGAGTTGATGGAGGAATGGTTATTTGATAAAGGAAACTAAAAATAGAATAAACACGATAAATCTTGACTCTTCACTGTGAAAGAGACACAAGGAAGGTCAGAGTAAAGGGAGGAATGAAGATGGAAAAGAGTGCAATATTGGAGCAGGTAAGGAATATTATATCGGAGAAATTGGGAGTCGGAATTGCGGAGGTTACGGAAAACGCTTCATTTGTCGACGACCTCGGAGCCGATTCGCTGGATACCGTCGAATTGGTGATGGAGTTTGAAGAAAAATTCGGCATAGACATACCTGACGAAGATGCTGAAAAGATAAAAAACGTCAAGGATGCCGTGGATTACATAGAAAAGAAAAAACAAACATGAAAAGAATCGTTGTAACCGGTATAGGCATGGTTACGCCGCTGGGTAACGATGTGCAGACCTCGTGGCAGGGTTTAAAGGAAGGACGAAACGGAATAGGCCTCATAAAGAAATTTGACGTCTCTCTTTATCCCTCGCAGATAGGAGCAGAGGTGAAGGATTTTGTACTGGAAGGATTTAACCCCAAAGTCTTGCGCAGGATGGACGGGTTCGTTCAATATGCTCTCAAGGCGGCAATCGAAGCGATTGGGGACAGCGGCATATCTTTTTCCGACGAAGAGAAGGAGAGAACCGGAGTCATCATAGGAGCAGGCATCGGCGGGCTGAAGGTTATAGAGGAACAGCATGAAATATTGCTGAAGAGCGGTCCTTCCCGCGTTTCGCCTTTTCTTATTCCCATGCTGATTCCGGACATGGCGGCCGGACAGGTGGCGATACATTTCGGTCTGAAGGGCGTCAATTACGCCACCGTCAGTGCGTGCGCTTCGGGTGCACATGCGCTCGGAACATCGTTGAATATGCTTCGAAACGGTCTTGCCGACGTTATAATTGCCGGCGGCACGGAATCCGCCATTACGCCACTCGGTCTTGCCGGGTTTTGTTCGATGAAAGCGCTGTCTACGAGAAACGGCTCTCCGGAGAAGGCCTCGAGGCCTTTTGACGGGGAAAGAGACGGTTTCATAATGGGGGAGGGTGCGGGTATTGTGGTTCTTGAGACCCTTGAACATGCCGTAAAAAGAAATGCGCCAAGGATTTATGCGGAGTTCATAGGAGCCGGCATGAGTTGCGACGCCTACCATATAACCGCTCCCGACCCTGAAGGAAGGGGCGCCGCGCTGTCAATCAAGTCCGTACTTGATGATGCCGGTATTGGCGTCGAGGACGTGGATTACATTAATGCGCACGGCACCTCTACTTCTCTTAATGACAAGGGTGAAACGGCGGCGATAAAAATCGTTTTCGGGGAAAGGGCCTATCAGATACCGATAAGTTCAATAAAATCGATGATTGGACATTTGCTTGGAGCTTCAGGAGCGGTAGAATTCATTGCTTCCCTTCTGACAATTAAGGAGGGGATTATACCGCCGACAATCAATTATGAGGTGCCTGACCCTGAATGCGACCTGAACTATGTTCCCGGCAAAGCGCTTGAAAAAGAAATAAACACTGTAATTTCAAATTCGTTCGGTTTCGGCGGGCATAACATTACGCTGGCTCTTAGAAAATATAAAGGAGTATGAAAGAGTTTTTCGAATCTCTAATCCCTGTACTTAATTAGTTCGGGGTAAAGGAGTACAAATGGATTATTTCCTCACCGATGAACAGAAGATGATAAAGGAACTGGCTCAGAAAATAGCCATAGAGAAAATACTGCCTGTGAGAGCCGAGTGTGACGAAAAAGAGGAGTTTCCGTGGGAAGTAGTTAAGGCCCTTGCCCAGTCCGACCTTTTTGGCGTCTATATACCGGAGGAGTATGGAGGCATGGGATTCGGAGTTTTTGAACTGTGTCTCGCCATAGAGGAACTAAGCAAGGTTTGCGGAGGGATTTCTCTCTCTTATGCGGGAACCGCTCTCGGCACTTTTCCCATCCTGCTGTTCGGAAACGAAGAGCAGAAAAAGAAATATCTGCCTTCCATTGCCAGCGGTGAAAAGATTGCTGCTTTCGGGGTTACCGAGTCCGAGGCGGGAAGCGACATAACCACCTTGAACACCACCGCGAAAAAAGAAGGGGATTATTACATACTGAACGGAACAAAACAGTGGATAACCAATGGCGGCGAAGCTGAAACATATGTAGTGATTGCCGCTACCGATAAGACCAAGGGAGCCAGAGGCCTGACCGCGTTTATCGTGGAGAAAGGCATGGAGGGCTTCGGTTTCGGTAAGAAGGAGAAAAAACTGGGGATAAGGGCGTCGGCGACCAGGGAACTGGTGTTTGAAAACTGCAGGGTGCCGGTTGCAAACGTGCTTGCGAGGGAAGGCATGGGATTTATAATAACCCTGAAGAATTTCGATGCGAGCCGTCCGGGCGTTGCAACGCAGGCTCTGGGAATAGCGCAGGGAGCGTTTGAGGCGGCGCTTGAATATTCGCACCAGAGGAAACAGTTCGGCCAGCCGATAAGTTCTTTCCAGGCGGTACAGCACATGCTTGCCGATATGGCGGTGCAGATAGAGGCGGCAAGGGCGCTCATTTACCAGACTGCGAAGATGGTAGATTCAGGTGCGAAGGATTTCTCCGCAAACTCTGCGATGTGCAAACTTTTTGCCTCTGACGTGGCTATGAAGGTTACCACCGATGCCATACAGATATTCGGCGGCTACGGATACATGAAGGAGTATCCGGTTGAAAAGATGTTCAGGGATGCCAAGATAACCCAGATATATGAAGGCACAAACCAGATGCAGAGGAATTTCATAGCCCACGACTTGATTAAGAATCTTTCCAAGATGAAAAAATAGGTGGATAAACAGCAGATAGACGTCATATATGAGGATTCCGATATCATTGTGGTCGATAAACCGGCAGGAATCCTGACCCATCCTACAGACAAGGTTTTGGGCGGTACGCTTGTCAATCTTCTTTTGCATCATACAACGCTTTCTTCCACAGGCATGCCGTTTCGGCCGGGTGTGGTTCACCGTCTCGACAGGGAAACTTCCGGCGTTATTGTTTTTGCCAAAACTGATTCCGCTCATGAGTCTCTGGTGATGCAGTTTCAGAACAGGCAGGTTGAAAAGGAATACATTGCCGTGGTGCTGGGCAGGGTTACGCCTTTAAACATCCGTGTTGAATGTACCGTTTCTCCGGATAAAAAGGAACATACAAAAATGAGGGTGCATTACCTGCGCGGCAAGAAGGCGGTAACCTTTATCGAAGTCGTCAAATATATTGATAACCTTACGGTGGTAAAGGCAAAGCCCGTGACCGGCAGGACGCATCAGATAAGGATTACTCTTGCGCATCTCGGCTATCCCGTTATCGGCGACCTGAAATACGGGGTGGAATCGGACAAAATTGGCCGGGTTGCCCTGCATTCGCAAAGATTAGCGCTGGCCCTGCCTTCTACCGGCGAGAAAGTGGTCTTTTCCGCACCGATTCCCGAAGATATGTTGACAATTATACATGAAAGGTTATAATTATATGGTTGCGCGGGAATAACTCAGCGGTAGAGTGCGACCTTGCCAAGGTCGAAGTCGCGGGTTCGAATCCCGTTTCCCGCTCTAATAAGACAGTTGTAAGTTGATAGTTGCAAGTAAAAACATTGGTAAGTTGAAGAAGGAATATACAAAGGTGGGGAAGAGAACCTGAAGCGAGTTGACAGGGTATGTTTCTTATTGTAAAATATATACCTTTATACTTTGCTGCTGTGGCTCAGCGGTAGAGCACGTCCTTGGTAAGGACGGGGTCATGGGTTCGATTCCCATCAGCAGCTTATATATAACAAACGGAGGTAAATAAAATGGCAAAGGAGAAATTTGTACGGAACAAGCCGCACGTAAACATAGGGACGATAGGACACGTTGACCACGGAAAGACGACACTGACCAGCGCGATAA
>CAYPTS010000037.1:0-19533 GCA_964413825.1 uncultured bacterium | reverse complement strand
GGGTTATGCCGGTTTTCGTCAATCCCCGGGCTTCTACAGTCACTGAAATACAGTGCCCGTGATTTTCGTAGCCGAAGTTGCCGTACCTGTGCCTGTCCCCGCCCAAGATTGATACGGCATATCCGTATTCTTTCATCTTCCTGATGGCTTCCTGCATCAGTATGCTCATGAACCCTTTGCCGCGGCATTCCGGATCTGTGGCCACCGCTCCTATGCCGCCTGCGTAGAGAGTTGCCCGTCCTAACATGAAACGTAGGGGGAATATGCGCAAGAAAGAGACTATCTTGCCTTTCTCGCGGATTGCCAGTGTATTATCGGCATCAAACGTTTCTTCCCGCCATATCTGCGGAAACGTCAAAGCGAATTGATTCCGGGAGAAACCGTATACGTTTTCCAAAAACCGCATTACCGATGCATATTCACTTTTTTTTACCGGTGTTATTTTCATCGTTTTTTTCTCCCTTGACTAACATCCCGGAGGCATTACCCGCCATGATTTTCTCCTGAACCGTTTTGTCCACCTTGAATCTGTGGAACAGGGCACGGTATTCCTCAGCCAGGAGTCTATAGTTATTCGGATTACCCTCGGTGCCGAAGACCAGTTTTCCCCAGTGGCGTTCACCTGCCCATAGAAGTTCTTTGAAATTGAGCAGGTTCGGGTAGAATTCCCCTGTTCTGTCTATTCCTGAAAGGTCGAAATAAATGTTTGGATTAAACAACATGATAGAAGAAGATTCCCAGCACCATGGCCATCCGAGGTGGGCCCCGATTATGTTGAGATCAGGGAAGGCGATGGCTATCGTTTCGAGAAAGACCGGCCGCATGAATGCGGATGAAGTTCTCCAGACCCGGTCATTGCGGGCAAACCTGGCGGATGCCCCTGTATGAAACAAAATGGGCATACCGAGCGATTCCGCTTCCTCGTATATCCGGAAATATTTGTGGTCATCATACGGAGCCAGTGGAAACTGAATTTTCAGTCCGCGGAAACCGTCACGGGCGAACGAACGCACGTCCGACGCCGTATTCTTTCCCTGCAGAAAAAAGGCGATAGGTACCAGCCGGCCGGTATGTTTTTCACAGGCATTAAGTACCTGCCTGTTATCGTGTTGTCCGTATTGGGGGCCGGCCCCGTTAAGCCATATCTGCTTTACCCCGGCCATATGCGATTTTTCAAGCATCTGGTCAAGGTAACCGTCCTTCTTCACATAATGGGCATGCACATCAATAATCATGACCGGCCTTTCTGTTTGTTGCGTATTTTCATGTAAGCCTTACCCATTTTCTCCCAGCACTTTTCCGGATTGTATGACCAGTTATTATTGTTCAGTCCTTTGAATCCCCATGAGGCAATAATATCCGGGCCGCACCTGGCCGCGGCCATAACGGACTCATATACATCACCTTCTCTGTCTTGCGGTATGGCGTGGCATTGTATCCACACGTGTGAATTCTTGCCGTATTTGCGACAGAGAGCCAGAGTTTTTCTGATTTCATCCCGCATCCATGAAATGTTCTTGTTCATCATGATCCAGTAAGGGTCCGTCCCGTAGATGTTTAGGGCTTCGCAGCGCAGGAGCCTGTCCAGGTTACGGGTACCCAGTTCTTTCTGGGTTGACGGCATCAGGCAGAGCATGTTCTGAATCTCCGGCGACGTCTTTTTCGCATTTGTAAAGAGCGTAATCAAAAATCGCGTTATATCCGCATTGAAAGCCGTCTTCACCTGCCCTGAGACCTTTTGTGGCATGTTTCGCCCGAATTGTTCCGCGAATCTTTCTTTGCAGTGAGCGCATCGGCAGTATCCATGTTTCGGCTCGTCCCAGAAAATACCTTTGGCAGGATATGTGCTGATTATTTTCGATGTAAATGCTGTGATCCATTCCAGAAACTTGGGATTGTTTATGCACCCTCGCGGCGTGGCTGTATTGTTCTCTGTATCAATATTGACAGTCGGGTTGAAGCCGGTCCTGCACACATCCGGGTTGTAGCACAGGTACTTGCTCGGCATCAGATTGGTAGCAAAACAGCCGCCCAACCCCCAGAAATTGATGTAAACATCAAGACCTTCCTTCCCTGCATGCCGGATGACTGCCTCGATACGGCCAGCAAAAAGGTCTACGTCAATTTCCGTTATGCAAAAGACTATCCCAGTGCACCCGTGGCTCCGCATCTCTACCATGTCACTCAACACATGATGCGGGTCCGCTCCGTAATAGGCCGTCAAAAACTCTCTTGTTTTAATTCTTCTTCTCCGCTACCAGCTTGACTGCTTTCCATATCCCGCCGTATCTGCTGCTGTCATAGACTCTCACCGTAACCATATTTTTTTTCCCGTACTTGAGGTGCGGTGTGATATCTATCAGAAATCTCTGGTTCCATCCGACATTCGGGTCAACTTTGTGCTCTCCTGCCAGTATCCCGTTGATATAAACTTCCGCAGTTTCATCCACCGCGCCGAAAGCAAGAAAGACCTTGCGGCCCTTCAGCTCTTTTGGAATCTTGAATTCTGTCTGATACCAGGCATCCCCATCATAACTGTATCCCTGTTCTTCCCACCACCTGCCGATTTCTATCTCAGCGCTTTGTTGTAACGTTTGTTTAAACCACCGTTTTTTCACTCCTTCAGTTTGCGGGTCCAGTTTAAATTTCCATTTGCCGGGAAGGTTCCCGATAAACTCATATTTTTCCCAGAGGTCTTTGAAGGTGTTTTCCTCGTTCTCTGCAGGGTTGTCCGTCACATACTTCCGGACGGTCAGTTCAAGTGCGACAAAACCGGAATAGCTTGACTTCTTTGACGATTTCTTCGTTTGAATTCTGCATGTTTCTTCTTTCACTTTTTCCATAACACTGAAATAACTCTGCGGAATATTTGGAGAATGAAAGAATCTTGCGTTGTGAGAATATATCCAGACGTACCTGTCAGAACTGGATAGAGCATATGAAAGAGATTTCTCCCAGTCTTCGGGCGAGAAGTAATTCCGCAGCGGCTGTTCCTGATACCAGCGTGCAGAATTGTCAAGCCAGAGGCCGAAGCCCATTTTGACCTGCCGGTCAAACTTTTCCGAAGACCTCGTCAATTTGCGTCCCTCTTCTATGATAAGTTTTTTAGCCCTCTGAAAGTCTTCGTTCTTCCGGTATCCGTAGGAGTATTCAAATCCTTCATGAAAGGTGGTTCCTTCACTGGAGGCCTTAAGCATGCCGTCCATGAAAGAAGGCAGAAGAGCATACCGTTGCTTCTCCAGAGGTATCTTTATCATTAAATCATTCACGGGTAAAGACCATGCATAATAAAAGAGCAGTGTTACATCCGGGCGGATTTTGTTTATGGCTTTCATGGCCTGCATTCCGCGCTCATACGCTTTTTTCTGATATTCCTGAAAATCCGCCGCGTGATATTCCTTGTTCATAAACTGGTAGGAGAAGAGTTCATAGCCGTAGTCCTCCACGTCAATAATCAGACCTTTTATCTGCATTTCCCTGGAAAGCCGTGTCAAAACCTCAAGGTTTTTAAGGAAGAGATCCCAACGTGCGTCGTCGAACCAGTGCAGTCCTTTTGTAAGACTGTGGCTCATTGGAAGCACCAGGAAATTATTTGTGAACCTCTGCCACTTTACGCTTTTCATGTCGTTTATGGCTTCTCTGTAATCTTCCAGTTTCAGTTCCCGGGACGATGTGACCCATGAACCGACGTCCCAGTTCCCCTGTTTTGCGGCTGACCTGTCCATAGCGACGCGGATGCCCGTGCCGTCTAACGGAGACTTTTCCATTGCCTGCCAGTTATCTCTTATGAACTGGGTATCAGGACTATCCCAGCCGGAATAGATGATTTTCTTGTCCGCTCCGTAGCAAATCTCTGCCAGAAATATGACCAGGCAGAATATTACCCCTGCAAAAAATCTGTTCATTGTCCTCCTTTACTGTATCCGTCGTAATGAGAAACCGTCAAACCATGCGGTTCCGCGCGTGCCCGATACAAAAATCTGAATGTTCATAACTGCATTTTCGGGTATGTCTAATTCTTTGTTTAGCCTGGTCCACTCGTTACACGGGGCATTATCCGGTACCCTGACGGAATAGTACTTGTTTTCGTATTTTTTGTTTTCTCCCGGCAAAGGGGTGGCTACATTCATGGCGATGAACGGGACACCGTTGCAGTCATCGCTCACCCGGCACCATCCCTCAAAAAGATACCTGCCCGGCAATAAATTCCTGTGATATTGCTGGAAGAGAAAATACCTTGGACTGCCTGAATCCGTCGGACACATTTTAAAGCTCTTCTTCCCGGTCTTGAATATCTTGTCGTCAAGGGACCATGTCCCGTTGACCGTATCACGATAACCAATCTCCCAGTTCAATTGCTCTTCTTCAAAATCGCCGTTCCTAACGACATTTGCTGTTTCAGTTTCCTTGTTTTTTATCTCTTTCCCGGCCTCCTGCCCGTTCCCGCTATGAAGATTCAACACTAGAATAGCAGATGTTGCCATTATGAATTTCCATGCATGTATAGTATCCATTGGGCTCCTTCCGAGAACCTTTGTTCTCAGATTCGCGTTTGTTCAAGACAACCGAAGTTCCGTGACTGTATTATGGTAGTGTATTCTGCCTGTACGTCCACAAAACGCATCCCGTCTTTGCAGTAGTGTTAAGACAGTGCGCATTGTCCGACGTATTGCAGATGTTGCGTTGGGAATTTGATACCCATTTTACGGAGCCATCGAAAAACAGAACGTTAAATCCTTCAGGCAAGCCGTCATGACCGGCATGGTTTACACCGGAATAGACCGGACCGGAGGTGGAAAACTTATATCCATCTGCTGCACAGAGGTAACCGGCCGAAACGGACTGGGAGAGTTTTCCTTTCGCCGTGGAGTCGTAAGGGCCTATTCTTACCTGGCCTACGACAAGATATGGATCTCCGGATGTATTATAGGAATAGGTACCTGCCGCACTCTCACTAAGGGCCTTCTCGTAGTACGAATTGATGTATCTTATACTTGCCCTGGTGCCGGCTTCTCCCCATCTGCCGCTCGGGCAGAAAAAGGTCTGCGGAGTGTTGATGTACAATCCTTTCCCCGTTGTTCCGTATCCCCTCAATAACTGGCCTAGTGGATAATATCCATAGGTAGGATGCCATAGTGTATGTCCATTCAATTTTTCCTCATCGGTAGCCGAGCTCCTGGACGGAAGATAATCATCAAAATCCTGCGCGTATAAATTAATAGCTAAACCGATTTGTTTCAGATTGTTTATGCAGACTGCCCGTCTTGCTCGCTCTCTTGCCTCTGCAAGTGCCGGCAGAAGCATTGCCGCAAGGATGGCGATTATCGCCACTACTACAAGTAGTTCTATCAACGTAAAGCCAGCCCTTCTATTTTTTCTGTGCATTTTATGCCTCCTTTTGTTTTTCTTCGTTCTGCCAAACCTTGCTATGCTTTTGTTTCTTTCTCACTCCCTCTCCCTTGAGGGGAGAGGAAACCGCTTGGTATTGTTGCTTCTTCGGTAAAATTTTTCATCTCTTTCTTAACACTATTCAATTTATAAGAGACAGCCGGCATTCACGAAACTTTCTGTTGAATCGCTCTCTTCGAAAGGTGTAATGGAAGGTTCTGTGAGTATTCGCATCAGCATGAGAAGTGTACGTTCCTTCTGCATGTCCGGCATTGGTTGCTCAAGTCTTGCCCGGGCCTTTGATATCTCCGCCGTTCTCACCCACTCTTCAGGCCAGGTGTACTCCGGATGAACAAGTCCCGGTATTTTTCCGAATTGGTTTATGAAATTGGGGACCGTTTTCTTTTTTATGAAATACTTCCACCTTTCTTCCAGCACGCGGATTCCGCAGAGAGTGCTGATGTACTTCCATGCCGCATCCCTTTCCTGACGTTTTGCTTTCTTGTTTATAAAAAAGGCGCCTGCGCTTGTCAGGACGTTGCGGTGTCCGGAATATCCTGCCGGGAGCGGAGCTACGCCCATGTCTTCCCATTCACCCTTGAAGCCGGCGGGTATGGCGGTTCCGATGCTCATCGCGATCTTTCCTTCGGAAAAGTCATTGAAGAAATCATGCTTGAACGTTTGAGGAGAAACTGTTCTGTCAGCCCAGCGAAGTTCTTTCAGAAAGGTAAATGTTTGCTCCCTGTCATCTCCCGTGAGGGAAAAGAGGCTCTTGAGCCACCAGACGGGGTCTTCCCGCGTCGGCAGGCCAAAACCGTACTTCCCACCCTGGTTATTGGTGAGGCGTTTCGCATAATCACGCAGTTCATTGAAATTCGAAGGCGGCTTGTCAGGGTCCAATCCGCATTCTTTGAACCTGCGTTTGTTATAAAACAGGTAGAACTGGGAAACAAAATTCGGCAAACCGTAATATTTGCCATTCTGCATGACACTTCTCCAGAGAATGTCCCAGATAGAATCCTTCTTTTCCCACCGCTCAACGTACTCGGTAATATCGGCGCAGATATTCTCCTCAATGAGCATCGGCAGCATCACCGCCGGAACAGTGTGGACGGTGGGACGGGTTCCCTTTGCCATGTTGAGAATAATTGCTCCGGACAGCTTTTTATGAAGGTCAATTTCCCTGTAGGTCAGGTTGATATCCGGGTAGAGATGCGAGAAAATCTTATTCTCGTTTTCCCGCAATTCAGTCACGAATTTACTGGAAGTGATACTTGGATACCAGACTTCTATTCTTCTTGCGGACGAGATGCTGTGCGTTTTCTTTGCGGAATGTTCCTGGTTGAGTACGAAGGTGCCCTTTCCTGCGAACCGCGCAATCAAACCTTTGTCTTCCAATTTTGACATTGCCCGCCTCACAGTTATCCTGCTTACACCGTATATCTGGCACAGTTCATGTTCCGGAGGCAATAGGTTCTTGAAGTCTCCCGTTCTTATCCGCCCGGCAATATCTGATGCAATCTGGTCGGTGAACGAGAGTCCGCTCTTGTATTCCACGGAAGATTTCTGTTGTTTCATGTATATAATTATAACAATTAATATGTTATGTGTCAAATTTTTTTTTGCGTGCTTGGCAAGGGAGACAGGAATTATAGTTAAATATGCAATTATTTAGTGAGAGTAATGGGTATTCAAGGTATGCCTGAACAATCGGTATTAACTGGCTGCTATTTCTTCTATCGTTACAACCCGGCCTTCTTCCGCGATGGACTTCTGCGCGGCAAATGCAGGATATAGACTTTCAAGACCGGTCAGCCCATCACAAAAGGCAGGTTTGTTCTCCAGAATGCTTGTGCAGAATTCCACATGCTGGGCAAAGCCTCCCGAATGGCCGATATCGGCAAAACCGTAGATAGCTGTTTCCGCCTTGATGACCCGGCGGTTGTGGACGGCTGTTTTCCGGTCATACTGAACAATTTCAACCCTATGGTCGGATATTTTTGTGAACAATCTTCCTTTGGTCCCGAGAACTCCAAAGGGCAGTCCTGAACCCGGAGCAAAGAGACAAAGCCCGAGGTTTGCCTTGGCACCGTTCTCATACTCAATATTCACCAGCGCATGGTCAAGAATTTCCGGGTGCGGTACAAGGGAAGGTGGGTAAGGTTCCCCTGAAACTCCGGGCTCAAATTCGCCGGAACCGTCATTTTTTATGGCAATTATACCGCCCATCGCTTGCACGCGTGTCGGCTTAACGCCCAACATCCAATTGAACAGGTCAAAATGATGGCAGTCCTTTTCTACCAGGCTGTCACCGGAATTAGCTTTACTGTAACGCCACTCGCGCGTTCTGCCGATTGGGAAAGGCTCCCTGAACTCATGGCACCATGCCATGAGAGGTCTGCCGATATCTCCTTGTTGTATGATTTTTGCCATAAGGCGGAAGAGCGGTGAGTAGCGGTAAACCAGACCTATCTGAAATATCCTGTTTGAGCGATGCCATGCGTTTATCATTTTTGTACAGCGTTCTACGGTCACGTCCATCGGTTTTTCGCAAAAGACGTGCTTGCCCGCGGCAAAAGCGTCCAGGACAATCTCACAGTGGGTATTATTGGGAGTTGAGATGACAACTGCTTCTATGTCATACATGTCAAGCAGACTGCGGTAGTCTTTGACGACGCGCACCCGACTGCTGTCAGGGATGAGTTTGAGAATCTTTTGGATATTATCGTCGTTGATGTCGCAAACGGCAACGGTTTCAACCATTCCGGGGCGCTTTATATAGTTCATCACATGAACCTGTCCCATATCTCCGCATCCGATAATGCCATATCTGACTGGTCGCATTATTGCTGTCCTGTATAAGTTTCTGATGACAACAGAGGGTTGAAAAAAATGATGGAATTTTCGGTTAGTTGCAGACTATAAAGCCCCTGTTTTTTTCTTCCTCAGGAAAGTGGGGATGTCCGTATCTTCCTCTTCTTTTTCCTCTCTGGTCAGAGGCAGTTCGTCCTCTTTCTTTTCCTGCGTCGGCTTCTTAAACGGGCTGTCCGTCCTCGGTTTTCCGCCGCCGATTCCCGTGGCAAGAAGCGTTATGTTCACCTCGTCTTCCAGTTGCGGGTCTATCGTTACTCCGAGTACTTTTGAAGGGCAGGATATTCTCGTTTGTATAAGGTTCATGGCTTCCCCGATTTCCTTCAGCGTGAGGTCGCTGCTGCCCGTGATGCTAATCAGGATATTTTTTGCCTCCATGATTTCGCTTTTTTCTATCAGGGGGTCGTCTATGGTCGTTCTCGCGGCGGTTTCCATCCGGCCTTCGCCTTTTCCATAGCCGAGTCCCACTATGCCCCTGCCGGCGTTTTCAACTATGGAGCATATGTCGGCGAAATCGATGTCGAGAAACTTCTGCTTGTATATCAGGTCGGTAATTGAAGATACCGTACGGGAAATCTTTTCGTCCACCTTGCCGAACGCATCCTGCAGTGTGATTTTTTCGTCGACGAGTTCGTATATCTTCTGGTTTGGAATATGTATCAGGGTGTCCACGTTGTTTTCCAGCGTATCGATGCCTTTTTTGGCGTGTGCAATCCTGCGTTCGCCCTCGAATTCAAAGGGCGTGGTGACAATGGATATTACGATTGACCCGAGGTCTTTTGCTATCTTGGCTATTATCGGAGAACTGCCCGTACCCGTGCCGCCTCCAAGTCCTGCAATGAGGAAGATTATGTCGGCGTTTTTGAGAACTTCTTTTATCGTTTCCTGGTCTTCATTTGCCGCAAACTTGCCTTTCTCCGGGTCTCTTCCGGTACCCCTGCCGTGTGTGGTTTTTTCGCCTATCTGGGTTTTTACGTCTGCCTTGGAATATTTCAGTGCGTTTGCATCGGTGTTGAAAACGGCAAAGGTAATGCCCTGTATTTTTCCGTATATGCGGGAGATTATGTTACTGCCCGCGTTACCTACCCCGACAAGTTTTACGTTAATATTCCCGTTTTCCTCTTTTTCTTCTATGAGTTTGACCATGTATTACTCCTTAAAACCACTTTTCCACCAATTTTTTCACTTTCTGCAGTACGTTGTTTTTTTCATCCCGGCGTTCCTGCTTTGAAGCAAGCAGGAGTAGTCCTATGCCGGAGGTGAATTCCGGCTGAAGGAAGCTTTCGTCAAGGTTTACTATGTTGCCGGGAATGGCTATTCTCGCCGGCATCTCAAAAACGCTTTCTGCAAGTTTCGTCACGCCTTTTATCCTTGCCCCTCCTCCCGTGATGATGACTCCGGCGCCGGCGGTATGCAGGAGAGACGGTTTTGAGATGCGGTATTTGACGAAATCTTCGAATATTTCATGCATGCGCTCATAGACGATTTTTGATACCTCTTCTACCGTCACTTTCCTTGAAAGTTTGCCAGACAGGTTGAATATTTCCACGGTATCCGAAAGCGTTCTGTCCTTTTCCTGTATCATATGGGGGTAGTTGCACCATCCGTATTTTTTCTTTAGTTCTTCGGCGAAGGCGACCGGCGTGTGCAGTCCCTTGGCCAGGTCCACGTCCACATTGCCGCCTCCCACTTTTATGGAATCTGTCAAGATGATGCTGCCTTCGGAAAAGAGCGCTATGTCCGTTGTGCCTTTGCCGATGTCTATCAGGATGCATCCGACTCTTCTCTCTTCTTCCGTAATCGTTGCTTCGGCCGCCGCCCACGAATAAGGATATATTTTTTCTATCTGGGCTCCTGAATTCTTGACGCAGTTTCTTATGTCCTGCAAAGGGTTTGTGTCTACGGTTACTACGTGGACTTTTATTTCCAGATTGTTGCCGTGCATTCCCACGGGTTCTTTTCTTGTCACGTTCAGGTCGTCTATCTTGTATTCCTGCGGGTCGGTATACAGGACTTTCCTGCCCGGCCCGTTGGCGGCGATGGCACTGCTTTTTATCTCTCTTTTCAGGGATTCGATGTCGGTTGTCCCTATTTCACGTCCCGGAGGTTCAATCTCTGTTTTTTTCGAGTGCAGCATTCCCTTCAGGTGTCCTCCTCCTATGCCGATGGTCACCCATTCAATTTTTTCGCCGGTTTTTTCCTTCAGGGATTTAAGTACCTCGAAGATGCAGTTGCTCGCTTCTTCAATATCGGCAATGCGCCCTTTTTTGACTATGTCTTCGGGAAGGTTGTGCATTTCCGTTCCTACCACTTCAAGTCCGTTGGCGCTGACTATGCCTGAAATTCCGAAAACCTTGCTTGTTCCTATGTCAAGGGCGGTTATTATGTCTCCGTTCATTTTTTTCTTTCGAAACGAGTTCAATTCATTATTTGACGGTATTTGCCTTGCTTTCGCTGTGTTTTACGTAAGGGTGTTCAAACCTGAGGTCAATGTATTCCCATTCCATTTCATTTTTTTTGCATTCCTCAATGACCGCTCGCAGTTGTTCGAACCTTACGGCGAGGTCTTCGCTTACGGTGATTATCTTCCTCAATCCCGCGGATTCGTTCAGAATTATTTGAGTCGGTTTTATTATACGGATATTGTCAAGGTTGAAATATCTCTGCAAGTTATTGGAATTATAACATTTTTCGATTTCTTTTAAAACCTCCAGTTTCCATGCGTCTTCTCCAATTATGCCTCCGGCGTCCGTGTTTATGCCGGATGCTCTGATGAGGTTTTCCGCATTATCCGGGGCATCCAGTATTTTTCCGTTTCTGTCAACGAAAACAATGTTGGTTCCCTTCTCCAGCATGACCCACGGCTTTCTGAAAATGGCGTTTATTTCAACGGTTGCAGGATATATTTTTCTTACGGTGCAGTCTTCGATTTCCCGTATTCGCATTATTTGTGTCCGCAGGGCGTCAATGTCGAGAAAAAGCAGACTCTTGCCCGTTTCTATTTCCATGAGGCCGGTTATCAGGGGGCGGGCGCCGTAGGGCGTTATGCGTACGTCTCTGATGCCGAACGTCTTTATGTCCCAGAAAACGGATGTTAGCAGTCTTTTGGCGTTTACGGCCGCGAAAATGACAACCGCGGCAACGGCAAAGATAAAAACGAGTTTAATCCGTTTTTTTCTTCTCTGCCACACCTGCTGTTTAAGTTCCTTCAACCTTTCGTTCGTTTTTTTACGCGACATTTTTTTCGGCAGACAGTATTATTTTTTCGCACAGTTTTTCAAAGGAAATACCCTTTGCTCTTGCGGCATCCGGGAGAAGGCTGGTGCCGGTCAGCCCGGGGATTGTATTAACGTCCAGTACGTAAGGCACGTTTTCCCTGACGATAAGTTCCATCCTTGCAAATCCGGAGCATCCCAGGGTTTTATAAGCGGCAAGGGAAATCTCTTCTATTTTCTTTACGGTTCTGTCATTGAGGCGAGGAGGTATTATGTGTCTGCTGCCTCCCGGCGTATATTTCGCCTCGTAATCATAGAACCCTGTCGGCGTTTCTATTTCTATTACGGGCAGTGCCTCGGGACTGTTCGTTTTTCCCAGCACGCCCACGGTCACCTCGGTGCCGCTTATATATTCCTCGATAAATACCTGGCCGTCCAGTAAAAAACATTCCTTTACGGCAGACTGCATCTGCCGCTGGGTTCTTGCTATTTTAATTCCTATGGTCGAACCCAGATTTGCGGGTTTTACCACTGCCGGCAGGCGGAAGGGCAGGGATATTTTTTCTCCTCTTTGCACTTCGACGAATGGGGGTGTGGGAATCTTATGATATGCAAGGACTTTTTTCGTTAAAATCTTATTAAGGCATATTGCGGATGCCCGAACTCCTGACCCTGTATAAGGTATACCCAGCACTTCGAGGAAACCCTGTATTACGCCTCCCTCGCCCATTCCGCCGTGAAGCGCTATGAATGCGCGGTCCGGCTTTACCTCCAGAATTTTCTTGAAGAAATTTTTTCTTGCCGGGTCGAGAAGGCATACCCTGTATCCCCTTTTTCCAAGCGCTTTTGCCACCGCTCTGCCTGATTTCAGGGACACCTCTCTTTCAGGGCTTTCGCCGCCGTACAGCACCGCTATTTTCATTTATTCTCTCCAGTCACACAACTCGTTTCTCCCTATCAATTCCCTCTCCTTTGAGGGGAGAGGGTTCAGAGTGAGGGTGGAATTAGGTTTCAAAACTTTCCTACCAATTTGATTTCCAGTTCAAGTTCTATATTATACACTTTTCTAACATTCTCCCTAATATCCCCTATCAGTCCATATATATCCGCGGATTTAACACGTCCCTTGTTTACTATGAAGTTGGCGTGTTTCTCCGATACGCAGGCATCACCGCGGGCGTATCCCTTAAGTCCGCACTTCTCTATCATCTCTCCCGCGAAAAACCCCGGCGGGTTTTTAAAAACACTGCCTGCCGAGGCATAATCAAGCGGCTGGCTTAACTGCCTTTTCTTCATGTGCCCGGCAATAGATTCTTTTATTTTTTCCCGTGCGCCCTTTGCCATCTGTATCTCCACTTTGCAGATAAAAACGTTCTCAAGACCGCTTGTTCTGTATTCGAAAGCTATCTTTTCGCGCGGCAGGGTAAGGGATTTGCCTCCGCTCAAAGGCAGAACCTCGATTTTTGTAAGGATTTCCGACAGCCACAGGGTCTTGAGCCCCGCGTTGGAGATGACCGCGCCTCCGACCGTCCCGGGGATGCCGGCGAGGAATTCCGTTCCCGACAGGGAATTTTCCATGGATGCCTTTATAAGGGTTGAAATTTTTACGCCGGATTCGCAGATAATTCTTTCGCTTGCCGAAAATATTCGGTTGAGTTTCTGCGTTGCAAGGACGATTCCGTCAAACCCTTCATCGCTGACGAGAATATTGGTTGCATTTCCAATTATCAGTACCGGGATGTTGTTTTCCGCCGAAAAAGACAGGATTTTTTCCGCTTCAACATTATCCGCCGGGGAAAGAAGGTACCTTGCCGGTCCGCCTGTCTTGAAACTTGTCAACGCCGACATCGGTACGTTCTCCCGCACCGCTCCGCATATCCCCTCAAGTCTATTCTTTATTTCCAAGCAACCATCCTTTTTGTCAATTTTTCACTCTCTCTTTTCTAACTCGTATTTTTCAGGCATAGGCAAGGAATGCAATTTTTGTTTCAACAACTTCCGGTCAATTATCTTGGTTCTGTAAGTTGCTATTTTTATGGGAGAAAGGGCTTTGCTAATTGCAATTCGCACAACTTCTTCATCTTTTGATTTACAGAGGATCAATCCAACTGATGGATTCTCCTCACCCGTTTTTTCTTTTTCATCAAGGGCGGAAAGATAAAACTGCATTTTGCCGAGATATTCCGGTTTAAATTTGCCTATTTTTAATTCAACGGCTACCAGACATTTTAAGAGACGGTGGAAGAAGAGCAAATCAACTTTATAATCCTCATTGCTGATGATTATTTTGTATTCTTCTCCCACAAATGTGAAATATTTGCCGACTTCAAGGATAAACTGTTTTAAGTTGTTTAAAATCGCATTTCTTAAATCCTTTTCAGAAAACTCGTCTTTTAATCCAAGAAAATCAAGAATGTATTCGTCTCTAAAATGCACTAAAACATTTTTCTCTTTGGTATGAGGCACCAATCTGTCTGTTTTTTTTGATAGCATGAAGCGTTCATATAAGGATGAGTTTATTTGTCGTTCCAATTCGCGTCGGCTCCAACGTTCCGCTATACAGGTTTTGAGGTAGAATTCTTTTTCTTCCATACTCTCTGTGTTATGCAATATAACAACATTGTGTGTCCATGGTAATTCTCTCACCAGCGGTGAGAGTTTATCCTTGTCTTTGTATGTTTCATATAATTGTTTCATTCTCCATAAATTTTGTACAGAAAACCCTCTAATATCGGGAAATGCTCCTTGTAAATCACCGGAAAGTTTTTCAATAATCCCTTCTCCCCATTTAGAAATTTCTATTTTTTCATAAATACTTTTCCCAATACTGAGGTATAATTCAACAAGTTGTTTGTTAAGTGTTTGATATGTTTCCCGGCGGGCAGAAATAATTTTTTCTTTCAATTTGTGGAGAAATTTCCCGTATTCGCTGATTGCTTCGCCAAAAAATTTCCTGTCAACTTTCTCTGTTTTTGATGAGATTTTCATAGAATCCTTGTTTAATTGCAATGCTTTACGCTATATTAAGTGTAATTCGCCTATTTTATGAATGCTGTTTTCATAATATACTACCTTCCCCCTTCCCCGTCAATTATTGTTCCAGTGCAACATGGTGTGAAAAGAAACGGGTATTGATTTTCAAAAAGCGGCAGGTATAATTATTGAAAAAGCATTCATCAACTGAGTTTCTAAGTGAGCCGCTTGTGATAACCGACAGGGCAAAAGCGATGCAGTTGACGGCGAGTGCGGAGGCATAGCAACAAGACAAGGTGAAAAGCACGCAAGCGTTCGGACGATTACCCTGCTCGGAGCTGTCTGAACCGTCCGGAGTTCGTTTTTTAGACGCAGGATGGTGAGTTCTCCGAGAGGTTTTCCATTTCACCGTAGTTCTTGTCTGTGCTGAAGCCAAAGCCCGAAGGGCTGTTTCGAGACCGGAGACTGCCATCCTTTTGCCTTGCAATGCCTTCCGGACTAATCAGAAATTATTGGTAGATGACGTTTTTGAGGTAGAGGCCGGAGGCCGGAGCGGTGGGAGGGGCTTTCTTACGGTCCCCGGACTTGATAATGCCGGGGATGTCTTCGGGACGGAGTTTTCCTTTTCCCGCGTAGAGCAGGGTTCCGAGGATATTTCTTGCCATCTTGTACAGGAAACCGTTGGCGGTAATTTCCACAGATAATATTTTCACCGAGGGGTCGAGAGTGAATTTTTCGTTACGGAATTTTATCCCGTGGATTGTCCTTACCGTATTTTTTATCTCACTGCCTGCGGCCTGGAATGCCGAAAAATCATGCTCCCCTGTAAAGTAAACTGCGGCCTGTTTCATTTTTTCAGCGTCAAGGTCTCCCCGGGCGTAACATACAAGTCCTTTCAGGAAAGGATTCCTGTCGCCGCAAACAATAAGGTACCTGTATGTCTTCTTTTTTGCGGAGTACCTGCTGTGGAATTCAGGTTTTGCAGTCTGCGCTTTTTTTACCCGGATGTCTTCCGGCAGGGTGGCATTGAGGGCGTTCTTTATGTCATGAAGGGTAAGTTTTTTTGAGGTTGTTTTGAAATTAGTTGTGTAGGACACCGCGTGCACTCCCGCGTCCGTTCTTCCGCATCCGGTGAGTTTTATTTCTTCTCCGAGGATTTTTTCGAGGGTTTTCTCAATCGTTCCCTGGATTGTCAGCCCTGTCTTCTGGTCCTGCCATCCTGAATACCTGCTTCCGTTGTAGGAGATTATCAGTTTTATGTTCCGCTCCATGTTCTTATGCAGGCTGAGGTATTTTCACCTCGGCAGAGAAGATTATTTTTCTCGGGCATGCCTTAATGCAGGCGCCGCAGTTGTCGCACTTTGAATAGTCAATAACAGCGAGATTGTTTTCCAGCGTTATCGCTTCTTTCGGACAGACCTTGACGCATTTCCCGCAGGCGATACAGCCGGTTTTGCATGCTCTTACCACAACCGGTCCTCTGTCGCTGGATGAACATGCTATGTAAACCTTTTTATCCGCCGGAGCAAGACTGATAATATTTTTCGGGCACTCTGCTACGCATTTTCCGCACCCGATACATGTTTCCTCATCTATTTCCGGCAGGCCGTTTTTGCCCATTGTAATGGCATCGACCGGACAAACCCTCGAACAGTCTCCCAGTCCCAGGCATCCGTAAGCACATTCGAGATTGGTGTTGTAAAGGGCGTTCAAGGCATTGCAGGTTTTCAGTGTGTTATACTCGAATTTCCTTTTTGCGTTCGCGCCGCCCCCGCACATGACCCTTGCAACTTTTCTTTCCCTGTTTTTCTTCTCTATGCCGAGAATGCCGCATATCTTTTCCATGTTTTCTTCCGGAAGCATGGCGCATTTTTCCGGTGAAACCTTGCCTTCCCGCAGAAGTTCGGCAAACAGTCCGCATCCCGCCATTCCGCAAGCTCCGCAGTTTGCCTTTGGCATGAGTTCGTAAAGTTGAGCGGTCAGCGGGTCTTCTTCAACCTTGAATTTAATGCTGAAAAATGTAAGGAACGCCCCGAAGATTATGCCCATGCCTCCCAGAATCGCTATCGGTATCCACATTTTTATCTTCTCCAGTATTACAACTTGAGTGAGCGGAGGTACTCGACGGATTTCCTGTAGCCTTCGGCGCCTTCTTTCCCTTCGTATTCAACGCACCATACGCCTTTGTATCCGGCGTCCTTGATTATGTTTATGGCATCGGTCAGCGGTATTTCCCCTTCGCCCAGCACCATCCCCTTGTAGTTTGTTCTGGTTCCGGTTCCGTCTTTCAGGTGCGTATGCAGAGTATAAGATGCTACGTTCTTGTAGATGTCTATCAGTTCATTCACCTCATATCCGTACCACCTGTAGTTCATCGTATCAAGGTTTGTCCCCAGGTATTTGGAGTTTACGGTTTTCAGAACTTCAAGGAGGAGCGGCTGGTTGTTCGTTACGGTGCCGTGGTTGTCGAGCGCAAGGTAAACTCCTTCTTTCGTCGCGTTCTCCGCAACCTTTGACACGCCTTTCAGTACAAGGTCCCTGTAATCTTTTTCTTCAACGCCTTCTTTCGGCCATCCGCCGTCTATGCGCAACTGGTTGAAGCCGAGGTCTTTCACCATTTTGCACATCTCCCCGACCATTCGCACCTGCTTGTTCACTTCGTCTTCCGTCTTTTGCAGGAAGTCGCTTCCGGAAGATATCTGTGAGATTTTTATCCCGTACTTCTGCAGAAGTGCGGCGGTCTCCTTTATCTTGTTGTCCGGCTTATCGATATCCTCCCATACGTCTTTTCTCTGCAGTTCCACGTACCCTACGCCGTTGTCCCTGCACCACCGGAACAACTCCTCAACCGTGAAACCCGAAATGTTATAATTAATCACTCCTATCCTGCTTTCCATTTGCTATCCCCCTTTATGTGAAAATTCTTGCTATGAAACTTTTTTTTACGCTGATTGCTTTGTACGGACACACCTCGAAACAGCACAGACAATTTATACACTTTTTCCTGTCAAATTTCAAGTCCTGCGAGATTGCGCTTACAGGGCAGACGCGCGTGCACGCCAAACATTTTTTGCATATTTTGGGGTCGATGAACGGCAGCGCTTTGAAATGTTTTCCAAGAAGTTTCAGAAAAGGTCTGAACATCTTGTTTGAGACTATGGCGGACGCCCGCCTGTTGGGGATGTTGAAATCCTTCACAGGAACAATTTCATCGCCGGCAAACTCGACTTCGGGCAGTCCGTATTTCTCCTTATATATACGGAGGTACGGTACGTTTTCGGGTTTTATACCCATGAGAAGACAGCATGCCGTATCCACGGCAACCGCATCCCTTCCCCCGATGATGTAGCCGGTCTCCCTCAGGTTGCCGGATGCCGGTCCCGCGCCTTCCATTGATACCACCGCATCCACGAGATTGAAGGACACGTATTTTTTTACCGCGCGGTAGTACTCGACTATGAATTCCGAGAAATCATAAGGGGAAACGAACCTGCTGTGCAGGAAACTTTTGTGGAAGCCGGGAATGAGTCCGTAGAGGTTTTTCACCGCCGCAGTCATCATCGTCAGTCCGTGCGTTTTCATTTTTGCGGCGTTGACTATTGTGAAATTTTTCAGGTGGTCTGTAACCGGCACCTCTATCTTCTTTTCTTTCCCTCTACCTTTAGGGGAGAGGGATAGGGTGAAGGGGGTAAGGTTCACTTCCACCATAAAAGAACCGCTGAACTTTACCAGAGGAACGCCGGTATCCTCCGATACCTTCTTGTACCCGCATTTTTCCCAGTACAGCGAGGCGGGTTTTTTCACGCTGGCAGGGCTGTCGCCGATGACGTTTTCCGTGTTTTTGAAGTATAATGCCGCCGCTTCCATGACTGCCGGGTGCGTTGTCACCCCTTCTTCCGGTCGCCTGTCTGAAAGCATGTTTGGCTTGAAGAGGATTTTTTCAAACGAGTTCTCGTGTATGCCGGCCAGAAGGAATACCTTTTTTACCGCGTCCCGAACCGCATCCTTGTCGTAAGAAAAGCATCTTACCGCCGTGACCTTTTCCTTCTCCATGATATCTCACTCTGAGGCAACCTGCATGAGTTTTCTGCCGTAGTTGATGTATGTCCGATAGGTCAGTTCCTTGTCCCCGACCTTGCCCTCATGTACGACGCTTGCCAGGTGCGGCTCTATGGATACAAATCCGTCATATCCCGCCTTCTTCAGGTCCTGCAGGATTTCCCTTACCTTTCCGTCTCCTTCTGCCGGGTAGGTCGCCTTCAACGGTTTTGTTCCCAGTCTGTAGTCCTTTATGTGCACGTATTCAATGAGATGCCTGAGTTCTGAATAAAACGACCAAGAATCCCCATAATCATGCGCAATAACGTTGCCGGTATCATAGAGAAGTTTGAATGCAGGCGAGTTTACGCCCTCGTGCAGTTTGAGCATGTTGCCGCCGCTCAATCCGCCCCATCCGCTGCAATTTTCGTGTGCAAGAACGATACCGCCGTCTTCCGCCATCTTTGCCAGTTCCTTCATCCGTCTGACGGCTTCCTTTCCCCATTCTGCCTCGGAAAGAGGATTTTCCTTGTTGTTGGGCCAGGACATCACGCGGATATATTTGGTTTTTAACCGGTGCATCCTTGGAATTGCTCTTTTCAGTTCCTCTACGTCCTTGTTGAAATCTCCTGAAATCTCGGTTGCCCAGTTTGCGATGGCGCTTGAGAAACAGGAAACCTTCAGTCCCGACTCCGTAACTTTGCCGTAGACCTCGTCAAACTTTTCGTCGGAGACCATGGTAAGGTTTTCCCCGTCCACGTTGCGTATCTCCATATACTCCCATCCCAGTTCCCTGTGTGCCTTTATCTGTATCTCTATCGCCTGTCCCGCCTCGTCGCTAATTCCTGAAAATTTCATTTTGTCTCCTTTACCCCGGCCATTTTGTCATTGCGAGCGTATTTTGCGCGGCAATCCCAGCCTTAATATGAGATTGCTTCCTCGCTTCGCTCCTCGCAATGACAACCAGTCTGGGGATTGTTTTTCAGCCTGTTTTTTCCATACATCTTACCCCATGGCGGGGAATTTGTAAAATCTGGACGTGTATTAT
>CAYPTS010000036.1:16223-19572 GCA_964413825.1 uncultured bacterium | reverse complement strand
GTTATTCCCTATGCGGCAGGGCTTCTGGAACTCGGCATATGCGACGTTATTCTGGGAAACAGAATAAGAACGAGGAAGGAAGCGCTAAGTTGCGGAATGCCGTTTTATAAATATATTGCAAACAGGTTTTTGACGGCTGTTGAGAACCTTGTTACAGGGCAGAACCTTGGAGAATGGCACAGCGGTTTCAGGGTATACAAAAGAGAGGTGCTTGAAAAAATACCATATAAAAAGAATTCCGACGATTTTGTTTTTGACACGGAGTTTCTCGTGCAGGCGGTTTTTTTCGGATTCAGGATAGGAGACATACCTATACCTGTCAGGTATTTCAAAGAGGCGTCTTCAATTAATTTTTTCAGAAGCGTGAAATACGGCATAGCGTCCCTTTCGGTGATGTGCAAATATATCCTTGCCTTAACCGGCATAAAAAAGTCGGGCATTTTTATCTCTGAAAATGGAAAATGAGAAAAGAAATACCGGCATACTGCTTTTACTGCTGGCGTTTTCCTGTTTGATTAAGTTTTTCTCCGCATCGCCGTATCTTTTTATCTCGATGGATGAGGGCAAGTATCTTAAACTTGCCGAAAATATACCTTTCTACGTCCTTTTTAACAATAGTTTCTATATAAGCCATCCGCCGTTTTACCCTTTTGTCATTAAACTGTTTGGTTTTGTGTTGCCCGACCACATAGCCGGAATGGCTGTCTCCCATATTGGAACGCTCGGTTTTTTGATAACCGGCGTTTTCCTTTTGAAATTGTTGAAGGTCGAAAACAGGGTTATTTATACCGCGGTGATTTTCCTGTCCTTCTCGCATCTTCTGTATTACTGGAGCAATATGATATATAAGGAAACGTTTTTCACTTTAATGGTATATCTGTTTATTCTTACCTTCTTGTTTTCCTTGACCGGCGGCAAGAAAGGAATGTCAGTTATCGCCTCGATAACGGGATTTCTTCTTGCCATGACGTCGGACCTTGTTGTTTTTTTGTTTCCTGTAATAATCTGTATTATGGTTTTATACGGGAAAGAGCATTTCAAACGTAGAAAATACGGGGTTTTGTTTGCTCCTCTGCTTTGCATTGCTGCAGGATACGGCATATGGATTTTGGGCAGATGGTGGATTTATGCCGCAAACGTATATTATCCGTCAGGCGTTGACGGGTTGATAGAGCGGGTTGCTGATTACCGGTTCATGCATCTCCTTACGCCCAGAAGTTTCCGCTGGACAAAAGAACTTACGGGAGCAGGCTTTTCGTTGAATCCGAAGCACTACATAAAATACATAGGAGCTTTCTTCAACCTGCTCCCGCCATTCCATATCTCTTCGTCTTCAGTGGGTAAAAAGGACGCCTTGCTTTTTATTATTATATACATGCCTCTGGCATATTTCCTTATCTCAGGAATCTTTTCATCCCTCAGGGCGAAAGAGAAGGCGGGGTATCTTATGCTTGCGATTATGTTTTCATTTTTCGCTTCCATAGTTTTTGGGATAAGCGACCCGCGCTTTGCCCTCCCAGCGCTTTTGCCGGCCGGCCATTTCATCGGAACCGGCATGATGAGAAGCAGAAGAATTGCGGGGGTTTTGAGTTTGTTGCTTCCTGTTTTTCTCGGCGGGTTTACCGTTTTTTGGCTAATGACGAATCCTTGTTTTTTCGGTTCTCTTCACAAAGTCACGGAACTGCAGAAGACGGGAGAATTTATCAAGACTCTCCCGAAGGACGGTGTTATGGCGCAGTTCGGATATCCTCCCGAGATAGCCTATCTGACAGACAAGCGGGTGATGTGCCTTCCCCTGCGCACGGGAGATTTTGAAGAGCAGATAGAAATGTACGGCATCAACTATCTCGTATGCGGGACGGATGAGATATATAACGCCGAAGTCGTAAAATACATAAAAAGCGATACACGCAGGTTTGTAAATATAAAAACTGTTGAGGAGGAATATCCTCCCGTGAACAAAAAGGAAAAGTTTTATGTTTTTGAAATCAAGAGATAGAATTCTGCTTGCGGCGGTTATCATTGCAGGGATATTTTTGAGGTTTTTCCGCCTCGCGTCAAAGAGCTTCTGGTGCGACGAGTTCCTTGCGATATCCCTGAGCAGGTTGAGATTTTTAGAGATGCTCGGATGGGTAATAAAAAATGACGCCCATCCCCCCTTGTTTTATTCAATTGTCAAGTTTATCTTCGGGTTTACGCAGAGTGAAGCCGGCCTGCGCATCTTGCCTGCGGTCTTCGGCGCAGGCGCAATAGTTCTCTTTTACCTGCTTTTG
This sequence comes from uncultured bacterium, assembly GCA_964413825.1. GTDB lineage: Bacteria > Ratteibacteria > UBA8468 > B48-G9 > JAFGKM01 > JAFGKM01. The sequence continues at coordinate 17,299 of CAYPTS010000036.1, read as the reverse complement.
CGACAGGTGCGCCCGAAGGATTATTTCCTGCCACTTTTCCTCTTTGCTTTTTCACCCGCGGCCGTTTTATGGTCGCAGACGGTCAAGTCCTACAGCATGCTGACTTTTTTTTCACTGCTTTCACTGCTGATGTTTTTCAGTTTCGGAAAGACGCGGAAGATTGTTTATGCCGCCGGGTGGATTCTCTCCGCTTTGATTGCGGTATATCTGCATAATTACGGGGCGGTAATTCTTTTTGCCCAGGTGGTTACAATTTTTCTCCGCAGGAAGGAATTCCCTTTGAAGGTTTGCCTGCCTCCGGTTCTTGTTATTCTGCTCGTATACATTCCTTATCTTGCGGGGCCCGTTTTTTCACAGATATCTTTTGTGAAAGGGGCGACGCACACTGTCACAAACCCCTTCTTAAGGACGGCGTATGCTTTTTACTATTTCATCTTTGGAGAAACCCTGTCTCCTCTCAACTTTCCGTTGGTTCTGCCGGGACTTGTTTTCTTTGCAGGTTTTTTCCTGACAGGGCTTTTTTCAAAGAGGGATTCCCTGCAGGTTTTTTCAACGGCGGTTTTCCTCGCCGCCGCAGTTATGATTTTTTCCGTGAAGGCGACCATACCCCAGAACATTATCCATCTTCAGCCGTTCTTTTTTGTCATAGTTGCGTCAGGAATAGCCGGGATTTCCCAGAAGTGGAAAAAAATGTCGTCTTCAACCCTTGCGGTTTTGTTTCTGATACCGCCCCTTTATTTCTACCATGCGGGAAAAACCTATGAATATCACGACGCGGGGCGGCTTATTCCCCACCGGCAGGTGACCCGGCTGATACAATCCGAGGAGAGAGAAGGAGAGGTTGTCATAATCACGGAGCAGAAAGATAAGCGGTTTTCGGAATTTTTCGAGCCGTACGGCCCGTGGGACTGGTATTACAAGGGAGGATTGCCGGTTGTTGAAGTGTCCGGCGCAACCGCAACGGCTCCAGTGGAAGGACTTGAGCATTTCCTCGTGAAGTATGACGGATTCTGGCTCATTCTCAACTACGGACTTGCGCCTCACCATTGGAACGATGAGGTGAAGAATTTCTTTTT
>CAYPTS010000036.1:0-16123 GCA_964413825.1 uncultured bacterium | reverse complement strand
TCAACTACGGACTTGCGCCTCACCATTGGAACGATGAGGTGAAGAATTTCTTTTTAGAGGGGAAATCTGTTAAAATGAAGGAATTGAAACTTATAAAAGATTACTCTTTTCTTGATGTCCTGCGGGGAAAGGGGAGGGCGGAGCATTATTTCATTGAGGTGTACCATCTGAAAAAGGCGGAAAATTAACAAATCCCCCTGGCTCCCCCTTTTTCAAAGGGGGAATTTACGGGGCAGGAGGAAAAAATTGAAAAAATACTGGTAACCGGAGGCGCGGGGTTCATAGGGGTCAACCTGGCGGAGAAACTCCTGGGAGATAAGAACAATTTCGTTACAGTTTATGACAATCTTTCCAGAGAAGGCGCGGAGAAAAATCTGAAATGGCTGGTGTCCCGGAAACACAAAAACTTCAGGTTTGTAAAGGGCGACGTCAGGGATTATAAAAAACTCAAAGAGACCGTAAAAGGATGCAAACAGGTATATCACCTGGCGGCGCAGGTTGCCGTGACGAAGTCCGTCGAGGACCCTGTGGAAGATTTCAGGATAAACGCGGAAGGTACTCTCTACCTCTTGGAAGCGGTCAGGAAAGTTTCTCCGGATGCGGTGCTTGTGTTTGCCTCCACCAACAAGGTTTACGGCGAACTTCTGCATTTGAAACTAAAGGAAGGGAAGACCCGTTATACCCTTACGGGAAAGAAGAAGGGAGTTGCAGAAACTGAAAATCTTGATTTCCATTCGCCCTATGGGGTTTCCAAGGGAGTTGCAGACCAGTACGTGAGGGATTATCACAGGATTTACGGATTGAGGACGGTGGTGTTCCGCCAGTCGTGTATTTACGGCGAACACCAGATGGGCTGTGAGGACCAGGGGTGGGTGGCGCATTTTATAATAAAAAGTTTACTCGGCAGTAAAATAAGCATCTACGGAGACGGAAAGCAGATACGCGACCTCCTTGACGTATCGGATTTAATCGGGGCGTATCGCCTGGCGGTCCGGAAAATAGATAAGGCGGAAGGTGAAATTTATAATGTAGGAGGAGGTGCGGAAAATACGTTTTCACTCCTTGAACTGATAATCTTTCTTGAGAAGATTTTAAAGGTTGGAATCAAGTATGATTTTTCGGAATGGCGTCCCGGGGACCAGAAAATTTTTATAAGCGATAACGCGAAATTGAAGAAGGAACTGGGATGGGGTCCTAAGATATCGGCGGAAGAAGGCGTGAAAAAACTGGCGGAGTGGATAAAAGAAAATGCAGTGTAATGAATACCGTTGCTGCAAAAAAAAATGAGATTGCCGCACAAAAAGCGTTCGCAATGACAAAGCATGCGTGAAAAGGGAAGATAAATGAGAAATATCGGAATAATAGGGGCGGGGCATGTGGGGCTGGTTACCGCGGGATGTTTCGCAAAACTCGGGCACAGCGTCGTCTGTGCGGACAACGATATAAATAAGATAGAAAAGATAAAAAACCTCGAGATGCCGTTTTATGAACCGGGTCTTCGGGAGATGATAGAGGAAACCGTTAAAAGCGGGAATCTTGTTTTTGTAACATCCATTGCCGAACTGACGGAAAAATGCGACGTTATCTTCATAGCGGTCGGCACTCCCTCCACGGAGGAGGGCGGGGCAGACCTTTCATATGTGGAGAACGTAACGGTTGAAATTGCAAAATCCCTTGCGGGAACAAAGAAAGGCGTTTATAAACTTATTATCGAGAAGAGCACCGTGCCGGTTTTGACCGGGGAATGGGTGAGAAGAACGCTTGAACTTATGGCTCCCACGGGTGCGGAGTTTGACGTTGCGGCAAATCCGGAGTTTTTAAGGGAGGGCAACGCGATAAAGGATTTCATGGAGCCGGACAGGATTGTTGTGGGAGTCGAAAGCGGGCGCGCGAGAAAAATTTTCGAAGAGATATACGCTCCGGTGAAAGCGCCGCTTATTTTTACCGACGTGAAAAGCGCCGAATTGATAAAGCATGCATCCAATTCATTTCTTGCTTTGAAGATTTCGTACATAAACGCTATATCGCAGATATGCGAACGGGTCGGGGCGGACGTTGAAAAGGTAGCCGAGGGCATGGGGTATGACAAGAGAATAGGCAGAGACTTTTTGAATGCAGGCATCGGCTGGGGCGGCAGTTGCTTCCCCAAGGACGTATCGGCGTTCATTAAACTGGCGGAGGACATAGGTTATCCGTTCAATCTTTTGAAAGAGGTCAGGGCGATAAACAGGGAACAGCGCATGCTTGTCGTCAAAAAGGCAAAAGAGTTATTGTGGAACCTGAAAGGAAAGGAGATTGCGGTTCTGGGGCTTGCTTTCAAGCCCGACACCGACGATATAAGGGAATCTCCCGCGATAGACATCATAGCCGCACTGATGAAGGAAGGCGCGGTTGTCAGGTGTTATGACCCGCAGGCGGCCGGAAACATGGAAAAGGTGTTTCCCGGCATTGAGTACTGTGAAGATGCTTACACGGCTGTAAAAAATTCCTCTCTTCTGCTTTTCCTGACCGCATGGGCGGAGTTTAAAAAACTGGATTTCGGCAAGATAAAGGGACTGATGCAAACTCCGCATGTAATTGACGGCAGGAATTTTCTTGACGGGAAGGGGTTGAAGGACAAGGGTTTTATTTACAGGTGTATAGGAAGGAATGAAGAATGAAAAAAATTCTCATAGCGGGCGGAGCGGGGTTTATCGGCAGTCACCTTTGCGGCTACTATCTTGAACGCGGAGACGAGGTGTGGTGCCTTGATAATCTTATTACCGGAAGCGAGGAAAATATCGCAGAGTACCTGAACTGCAAGCTGTTCAAATTCTTGAAAGAAGACGTTATATGCCTGGATACGGATAAACTGCCGGGAAATTTTGACTGCGTGTTCAACCTGGCGAGTCCCGCATCTCCTCCGGATTATTTCGAGAATCCGCTGGAAACCCTGCGGGTTAACTCGCTCGGTACGGAGAACCTGTTGAAACTTACAGTGCGGTGCAATGCGAGATTTCTTTTTTCTTCCACTTCGGAGGTTTACGGGGACCCTTTGAATTCGGTGCAGAACGAAGAATACTGGGGGAACGTGAATCCCATAGGGCCGAGGGCGGTTTACGACGAGGCAAAAAGATACGGTGAAGCGATAATAATGGCATATCACAGGAAATTCCTCGCCGATACAAGAATAATCCGCATTTTTAACACCTACGGGCCGAGAATGCGCCTCAAGGACGGAAGGGTTGTCCCGAACTTTATCTATCAGGCTCTCACGGACAGGCCCCTGACGGTTTACGGAGACGGGAAACAGACCAGGAGTTTCTGTTACGTGGACGACCTGATTGCAGGAATTGCCGGCATGATGGAATTAAAGGACTATCATCTGCCCGTTAATCTGGGCAATCCCGGCGAATTTACCGTTTTGCAACTGGCTGAAATTATCAGGGAAATCCTGGGCAGGGAATTAAAAATGGAATTCCTGCCGGCGCTTGAGGACGACCCCAAAAGAAGGAAACCTGATATAGCCCGCGCGAAAGAACTTCTCGGGTGGGAACCGCGCATTCCTCTTGAGGAAGGTTTGAAAAAGACCATAGACTATTTCGCAAAAAAAATATGAAATCCCTGAAAAAAATACTGGTGACCGGCGGCGCGGGTTTCATTGGCAGTCATCTTGTGGATAAACTTATCAGGAAAAAATACAGGGTGACCGTCTTTGACAATCTCGAGCCGCAGGTTCATCCCGAAGGCCTGCCGGAATATTATAATCTCAATGCGCGGTTTATAAAAGGCGACGTGCGGAAAAGGCGGCAGTTGAAGGAGGTTGTTGCGGATGCCGATGCTATTGTTCATCTTGCCGCGGCAGTGGGCGTGGGGCAGTCGCAGTATGAAATTGCGAAATACGTCGAGACCAACATACAGGGGACGGCAAACCTGCTCGACGTCCTGGCAAACGAGAAACACCGCGTGAAGAAACTTGTCGTGGCGTCGTCCATGAGTATATACGGCGAAGGTTTGTATGAATGCAGGAAATGCGGCAGGATAAAGCCCCCGTTGAGGGATTTTTCCGAGGCACCCACTCATCCTAACCTTCTTCCCAAGGAGAGAAGGGAAAGGAGAGAAATGGAGCAGTGGCAGGGTGAGGGTGAAGGATACTGGGAACCGAAGTGCCCTTCCTGCAAAGGCGTTTTAAAACCTGTTCCCACTCCCGAAGAAACCCCGCTTGTCTCCAATTCCATATACGCAGTTTCCAAGAAAGAGCAGGAAGAGATGTCTCTTTTGATAGGCAAGACCTACGGTATACCCTCGGTTGCCCTGAGGTTTTTCAACGTTTACGGGCCCAGGCAGTCGCTTTCCAATCCGTATACCGGAGTTGCCGCAATTTTTCTAAGCAGGATCAAAAACCACAATCCTCCGGTCGTGTACGAAGACGGCCTGCAGTCGAGGGATTTTATTTGGGCGGGGGATATTGCCGACGCCTGCATTCTTTCAATGGAGCGGGAGGAGGCAAATTACCAGGTGTTTAACGTGGGCTCCGGCAGGCCTGTCGGCATAGTTGAGATAGCGGAGATACTGATAAATCTTCTCGGCGTAAAAGACGTCAGGCCGCAGGTTACCAACGGATTCAGAAAAGGGGATGTAAGGCACTGCTATGCCGATACCCGCAAGATAAAAAAGATGCTCGGTTTTGAGCCGAAGGTCTCTTTTGAAGAGGGGCTGAAGAAACTTATAAACTGGTCAAAGACTGCAAAAGCCGAAGATAAATTTATAAAGGCGGCCGGCGAACTGAAAAAAAGAAACCTCATATAATGGGCAAAAAACTGAGCGTGGTGATACCGGCGAAAGATGAAGAAGAGAACATTGAAGAAACCGTCCGCAATTTACTGCCTTTTTTAAGTCCTTCCGACAGTGAAATATTGGTTGTCAACGACCATTCAAAAGACGGCACGGAAAGAATTGTAAAAGAACTTGCTGAGAATAATCCGTCCGTAAGACTTGTCAATAACCTGAAGCCTGCCGGATTCGCCAATGCGTTGAGGACGGGATTTGAAAATGCATCCGGAGAATTCGTCATTCCTTTCATGGCGGATTCCTGCGACGACCCGGCAGTACTGCCGCTGATGCTTGAAAAGGCCGCGGAAGGATACGACCTTGTCTGCGGTTCGAGATACGCGGCAGGTGGCGGAAGGGTTGGCGGACCGCTGGTGCAGGGGATATTTTCGAGGTTTGTAGGCGTTACCCTGCACCTTTTTACGGGGATAGGCACCAAAGACGCCGGCAATGCTTTCAAGATGTACCGCAGGCAGGCGCTTCTTTCGTTCGACCTGAAGGAAAAAGGATTTGCGGTGTCAATGGAAGCATGCGTGAAATTTTTCCTTAAGGGTTACAGGATTTGCGACGTGCCTACCGTATGGTATGGGAGAAAAAAGGGAAAGTCGAAGTTCCGCCTTTCAAAAACGCTTCCTTACGTGCGGCTCTATCTGCTGACAATAGTTAAAAAATGGACATCTCTATAGTAATACCGGCATATAACGAGGAAACAAGGATTATCCCCACCCTTGAAAAGGTTTACGGATATTTTGCCTCCATGGGTACGGAGTTTGAAATAATAGTCGTTGACGACGGCAGTAAAGATAATACCGTTGAGATAGTAAAACAATGGCAAAGGACAAGAAAGATTCCCTCTCCCTCGAGGGGAGAGGGGCGGGGTGAGGGTGCAAAAGAAAAAACTGTGAAAATTATCTCTCATTCCGCGAACAGGGGAAAGGGTGCGGCGGTCAGGACAGGGGTGCTCGAGGCAGGAGGGGAACTGATACTTTTTTCAGATGCAGATTTATCCACTCCCATAGAGGAGTTTGAAAAACTCAAGAAAGCGGTGGATGACGGTTACGACATTGCAATCGGCTCCCGCGGCCTGCCGGATTCGAAAATAGCGGTTCCTCAACCCTGGTACAGGAGATACGTCGGGAAAATATTTCCGTATCTTGTCAGGCTCATAGTGATGAAGAACTTCAGGGATACCCAGTGCGGATTCAAGTTGTTTAAAAAAGAAGCGGGAAAGGCACTGTTTGGAGAACTGCAAACCGCAGGTTTCGCCTTCGACGTCGAAATTCTCTACAGGGCAGTAAAAAGCGGTTTAAAAACGAAGGAAATTCCGGTGGTATGGTTGAATTCGCCTCAAAGCAAAGTAACGATGATTAAAGAGCCTTTCAAAATGTTGGTAGCCGTTTTAAAAATTCGTAAAAACATCAGTATAAAAACAAACGGAGGTTCGGGAAGAGATAACACCATATTTATGCCTGAAGACCACATGGATAAACTGTACAATAATCCTAATCCAATTGTCCGGTCCGTTCATAACGGCAGGCTGAATTCCATAGCAGAATTAATTCCTAAAAGGGAAGGTCTCAAAATATTGGATGCCGGATGCGGAGAAGGACATTTAATCGGCAAGTTGGCAGCAGGCAGCAGGACTAATGCTTTTTTTGGAGTGGATGTAACCATGGGTGCCTTGGCAAAAGCGGCCTGTCGATGTCCTTCGGCTAATTTTACGGAAGGAGACATCGCATGTTTGAGTTTCCTTGAGGACGAATTTTTTGACGTAATAATATGTACGGAAGTTTTAGAGCATATATCCGAGTACCGGAAGGCGATTCAAGAACTAAAGAGGCTTCTTAAAAAAGAAGGAATCCTGATAATCACTTTTCCCAACGAAAAATTGTGGACGCTGGGAAGATTTTTTCTGGGAAGAAGGCCTGTCAAGGTACCTGACCATGTAAATTCATTCACTCCCGGTAAAATCATCCATGCGGTAGATTTAAAATGCATCAACAGAAAAAACCTGCCATTCAAACTGCCTTTTTTCATTTCTTTGTGCGGAATAATAGAATTTAAAAAATGAAAAACAAATACACATATTTAATAATTTTTATTTTGATGGTGACAATTATTAATTTTCTTGGCATCCGGTGGGGTTTGACTTCTGCTAAATTGAACCGGCTTTATTTTAGCAATGATGATTATATCGCTGAGCATATAGAAGCATTGAGAGCATATCCCGTGGCAGAAGCGTGGAAAGGTATGGGGTCATATTTGTCTGTAAATCCGGTTGAGGAAGAAAAAAAATTGCCGCGTTCTTGCTATAATCCCATCCGCAGTTATCATCCGGACGAGTATTTTGTGGTTAAAAGTCTCGCTACTATGAAACCTGCACAATTGAATTTTAATCCCAATCAATTTACCGTCGGAGGGGCATATCTTTATCCGGCAGGCGGGTTGATATATATAATGTCAAAACTCGGGATTATGACACTGGTGCCTGATATAAACTATTATTTCTATCATCCGGAGGAGATGGCAAAGTTCTATATTGCGGGCAGGGTATTGACCGTTCTTTACGGAGCAGGGATAATTCTGATTTTTTTTCTCCTTATGGCAAAGTTCACCTCAAGAAAACGGCAGTCCTTTGCAGGCGCTTTCCTGCTCATGTTCACCCCATTAATTTTGCTCAATTCTCTTTACATGTATGTAGATATACCGGGGGTGTTCTGGATAATGGCGTCCATGTATGCAACAATTCTTTTTATGGAAAATTTTTCATGGAGAAATCTGTTCCTTGCAGGTGTTTTTGCAGGGCTTGCATGCGGGAACAAGGTTACCTTTGCCGTGTCGTTTTTTTTGCCGGTAGCAGGCATGTTTCTGCTCAGGAGCGGATGGAAAAAGCTACTTAAAGGAACGTGTTTTGCGTTGGCTGGATTTCTTGGCGTGTTTGCGGCGACCAATCCTTACTTCTTTATCACTTTTCCCGCTCCCCTGCTTGAACTTGGACAACACACTGAAAAGGTTTTCAGCGGTGCATTCTACCTGAAATCATTGTTATACGGCCTCGGTATGCCGCTGTTTCTGTTCTGCCTGACAGGGATTTTAATTGCGGCAATTCTTTTGAGGCGGCAGGATGCATCTACTAAAAAAAATAAGATTTTGCTTATTTCATGGACCCTGTTTTTCTTTGTTTTTATCTCGCTCTTCTCAAAAAACTTTGCAAGATATATACTTCCGGCGGTTCCTTCATTTGTTATGCTGGGGTGTATCGGATGGTTCGGACTCTATGAAAAATTGCGTTCGGCGTACAGGAAAATTCTGTCCGGGCTTTTTGTCATTGTGGCACTGTGGACGTTTTCTTACGGGATGAGTTACAAGATGTTTTTCCTGAAGGAAAACGTCAGGACTGAAGCCGGAACATGGATGAAGGAAAACATTCCTGCAGGAAGCAGTATAGGCGTGACGGAGGTGCCGTGGCAGCTCCAGATGCCGCCTTTCGATTACTATAAATATAGAGTGGTTGTTACCGGATATGATTTCGGTAAGGCGGAAAAGGAAAATCCGGATTACTTCATACTGTCGTCATTTCAGGCAGAGCTCCCGCCATATCCGCTGAAACTGCAGGAGGAGCGCGTTGCTTTCTGGAAAGAGTTCGCAAGTTCTGAACTTTACAGGGAGAAGAAAATCTTCCAAAGATTTCCTCGCTTTGCAGGACTGACCTTCCGCAAAGATGTACTGCCCGAGGACCTGATATACCTGAATCCCACGATTGCAATTTATGAAAGGAAATATGAAAAATAGATTGCCGCGGCAAAAAGCCCCGTAGAACGGGGCACAGCGCCTCGCAATGGTAATGAAACCAGGAAAAGAAAACATGAATACTTTTGAGTATGAGTTGCCGAGGGAACTGATAGCGCAGTATCCCCTGAAAGAAAGAGAGAAAGCGCGCATGATGGTACTGTACAGGGGAAACGGGCAGGCAGGGGAAGACGTGTTCGGCAATGTGGCAAATTATTTCAGGGAAGGGGACGTGCTTGTATTGAATGACACGCGCGTTATCCCGGCGCGGCTGAAAGGAGTGAAGGATACCGGAGGGAAGGTAGAGATATTTCTTTTGAAGAAGATTGAGCCTCGCGTGTGGGAGGTTCTTTTGAGGGGAAACGCAAAGGAAGGGCGGTCCTGCAGGATTGAGAAGGCGGGGAAATCAGGAAATGTAAAAATAATGCGCAGGACGGAATCAGGAAGTTACATTGCGGAATTTTACACGGACGATGACGAGGAGATTTTCAGCTTCGGTGAAACACCGCTTCCTCCTTACATAAAGAGAAATCCGACCGACGAGGACGGGAATTTTTACCAGACGGTTTATGCCATGAAAAAAGGGGCGGTGGCGGCGCCTACCGCCGGCCTGCATTTCACGGAAGGCATTCTGAAAAAGATTGAATCTGGAGGGGTGAAGGTGGTTTGCGTCACGCTTCATATCGGATGGGCGTCTTTTAAAATGCTCAAGGGAGACGGCAATTCTCCCGGCGAAGAGTATATGGAAATTTCAGGGGAGACTGCCGGCACGATAAATGGCGCAAAACGGGATGGAGGAAGAATTTTCGCCTGCGGGACAAGCGTTGTAAGAGCGTTGGAGAGTGCGGTTGAAGACGGAAGAGTTGTTCCCAAAACCGGGTATACCGGTTTGTTCATAAAGGGCGGATTCTCTTTTCGTGCCGTTGACGCTATGATAACCAATTTTCATCTTCCGGGTTCGACTCACCTGTATCTTGTGTGTGCTTTTGCGGGTGTCGAGTTGACGGAAAAAGCGTATAACATTGCGGTGGAGAAAAGATACAGGTTTTATTCTTACGGGGATTCAATGCTGATTACCCCCTCACCCTGACCCTCTCCCCATCGGGGGAGAGGGGTAAAAGGAGAGGGGAAAGGGGAAAGATGTTCAGGATAACGGCAAAGGATAAAAGCACAGGGGCGAGGGCGGGGGAGATACAAACTTCGCACGGCGTTGTGAAAACGCCCTGTTTCATGCCGGTCGCCACGCTCGGCACGGTGAAGACCCTGTCTTCCGAAGACCTCTGCGGCATGGGCGTGGAAATGCTGATTGCAAATGCGTACCATCTTTACCTGAAGCCCGGACTTGAAATAATGGAAAAGGCAGGGGGCATACACGGTTTCATGAACTGGAACAAGCCGGTGGTGACCGACAGCGGAGGTTTCCAGATATTCAGTCTTGAGAACGTAAGGGTGGAGGAAGAAGGCGTTCATTTCAGGTCGAAAATAGACGGTTCTTCGCATTTCATTACGCCGGAAAAATCCATGGCTATACAGAAAACGATAGGAGCCGACATCATCATGGCGTTTGATTACTGCCCGAGGAACTGGGATGATTACGAGGAAGTGAAACAGAGCGTTGAAACAACCGTCAGATGGGCGGACAGGTGCATTGCCGCATTTACCGGCGGGAAACAGAAGTTGTTCGGGATTTTACAGGGCGGCATATACGGGGATTTGAGAAAGGAGTGCATAGGCAGGATGGAGAAGATGGACTTTCCGGGGTTCGGATTCGGAGGATTAAGCATAGGAGAGCCGTTTGCAAAGACGGCTGAAACGGTCGGTTTGATGGTTGAAGAACTGCCGGAAGACAGGGTGAGGTATTTTATGGGCTTGGGTATGCCCCTGCAGATTCTCGACATGGTGGAGGCGGGCGTTGACCTGTTTGACTGCGGCATGCCCACGCACATTGCAAGGACGGGTTCCACTCTCACGTCTGCGGGAAAGTTAAACGTCAAGGCGGGAAGATACAAGGATGATTTTTCCCCGCTTGATGCGAAGTGCGGTTGTTTTGTCTGCCGGAACTATACGAGGGCTTACGTGCGGCATCTGCTCAATACCAACGAGATACTCGGACTGCGCCTTAATTCCTACCACAACCTGTATTTCATAATGCGGTTTATGGATGAGGTGAGGCAGGCGGTTTCCGTGGGGAATTTTAAGAAATTTCGCAAAGATTTTGAAAAGAAGTATAATAATGGGCAGTGAAATCAAAATGCCTCATTGTTTGTCATTGCGAACGAATGTGAAGCAATCTCATATTAAGGTTGGGATTGCCGCGGCAAAATACGCCTCGCAATGACAACAATGGTAAAGGAGGAAGAATATGATATTTGCACAGGCACAGCAGCCCCAGCCCGGGGCATTCGGCGCTCTTATGCCGCTGATTCTGATTTTTTTCGTGTTTTATTTTCTGTTGATTCTGCCCCAGCAGAAGAAGCAGAAGTCTCACAAAAAATTGCTTGATGAACTGAAAGAGGGGGACAAGGTTGTGACCGTCGGAGGAGCGATGGGCGTGGTGAACAAAATCAAGGACAACGTCATAACGATTGAATTCAAGGACGGAGTCAAGATAGATTATCTGAAGAATGCCGTATCTCAGGTAATGAAGCCGCAATCCTGATAGGGGAAATATCACCCTCACCCTGAACCCTCTCCCCTCAAGGGAGAGGGAAAGAATAAAGAGGACATAGGAGGACATAGAATGGAAGAGAAATTCCCGCCGCAGTATGATTCAAGGGGCATAGAAACCGGCCTGTATGAATTCTGGGAGGAGAAGGGATATTTTTCTGCCGCAGGGCACGCGGAAGGCAGGAAAAAATACGTCGTTGTCATCTCCCCGCCCAACGTTACCGGTTTTCTGCATATGGGGCATGCCCTCAACAATACCATCCAGGACGTTCTTGTCCGGTGGAAAAGGATGGAGGGATTGGATGTATTGTGGGTGCCGGGAACAGACCATGCAGGTATAGCGACGCAGAATGTCGTGGAAAAAATGCTTGCCGGAAAGAATCTCGACAGGAAGTCGCTGGGCAGGGAAAAGTTTATCGAAGAGGTCTGGAAGTGGAAAGAGCAGTACGGCTCGAGGATAATCTTTCAGTTGAAAAAACTCGGGGCATCCTGTGACTGGAGCAGGGAAAGATTTACGATGGACGAAAACCTGTCGCGCGCCGTGAAGGAAGCGTTCGTGCATCTTTATAACAAGGGATTGATATACAAAGGGGAACGCATAATCAACCGGTGCTGCCGGTGCGGCACGGCTCTTTCCGACGAGGAAGTGGAGTACAGGGATGAAAACTCCTTCCTTTATTATCTGAAGTATCCCTTGGATGCCGGCGGTTTCATAGAGGTTGCCACGACAAGGCCGGAGACGATGCTCGGAGATACCGCGGTTGCCGTGAACCCTTCCGACGAAAGGTATAAAAAGGCACTTGGCAAAAAGGTGAAACTTCCTTTCGTGGACAGGCTGATACCGGTAATTGCGGACGATGCGGTCGAAAAGGAATTCGGCACAGGAGCGGTGAAAGTAACTCCCAGCCATGACCCGGCGGATTTTGAAATCGGCAGAAGGCATAACCTGCCTTTTGTAACAGTGATGGACGGTGAAGGGGTTATGAACGAAAACGCCGGCATGTTCAAAGGCATGGACAGGTTCAGGTGCCGGGAAGAGATAGTAAAGGAACTTGAGAAAGCGGAACTCCTGGCAAAAACCGAGCCGTATGCCAACAGGGTAGGGTGCTGTTACAGGTGCGCCAGCGTCGTGGAGCCGTATCTTTCTTCGCAGTGGTTTGTAAAAATGGCGCCGCTTGCAAAACCGGCAATAGAGGCTGCGGAAGAGGACGTCCTTAAGTTTTATCCCGAAAGATGGAAAAAGGTTTACCTGAACTGGCTTTACAATATAAGGGACTGGTGCATAAGCAGGCAAATATGGTGGGGTCACAGGATTCCGGTATGGTACTGCAATTCCTGCAAGGGCGCCGAAAAGGGGGTTTTTGTTTCCACCGGCGAACCGGAAGTCTGCCCTCACTGCGGAAGTGCGGATATCCATCAGGACCCGGACGTTCTCGATACGTGGTTTTCATCCTGGCTGTGGCCGTTTTCCGTTTTCGGATGGCCGGAAAAAACAAAAGACCTCGAGGCCTATTATCCTACGAATACTCTCTCTACCGCCCAGGAAATCCTTTTCTTCTGGGTAGCCAGGATGGTGATGGCCGGTTATGAGTTCATGGGCAAAGAGCCTTTTGAAAACGTAATCATTCACGGTACGGTCAGAGACAAGACCGGCAGGAAAATGAGCAAGTCTCTCGGCAACGTGATAGACCCGGTCAAGATTATAGAGGACTACGGTGCGGATAGTTTGCGGTTTAGTTTGATTTCCATGACGGCGGCGGGACAGGACGTTTTTCTTTCGCCGACCTTTTACGTCAAGGGAAGAAATTTCATGAACAAGGTATGGAATGCTTCCCGCTTTATTATTTCCGTAACGGAAAAATCCGGGGCAGGGAAGGTTGAGTTCCCGGAAAGTTTTGACGGACTGGATTTTCCCGAGGCGTGGATTCTGTCGGAACTTGACAGAATGATTGCAAGCGTGACGGATTCCCTGGAATCTTTCAGGCTGAATGAAGCGTTGAATTCCCTGTATGATTTTTTCTGGCACACTTTCTGCGACTGGTATCTTGAGATTTCGAAGGTCCACCAGGAACGGGATGCGGAATATTTCAGGGAAAAGGTTGTCCCTGTCTTGTTTCACGTGCATTTGACAGTGATGAAGATGCTGCATCCGTTTATTCCTTTCATCACGGAAAAAATATGGCAGGTTTTTTCGGAATACTGCACTGCGGAGGCGGAAAGTATATGCGTGAGCAGATGGCCTTCGGTCGAAAGCGGCGGTGCGGCGGCTGCGAAAACGGAGGTCGACGGGATTATTGAAACAGTTACGGCGATAAGGGACGTGAAAACGAGGTTCGGGGTTCCTGTCGTAAAACCCATTGACTGCTATTTCGATGTAAAGCCGGAAGGGCTGTCCGCCGAACTTATTTCAAGACTTGCGGGCGCCGGGAACATACTGCCGTTTGATGGAGTGAAAAGCGGAAAAGGCAGTCTGTTGATAAAGAATTTAAGGCAGGGTAGACTCGGAATGTCGTTTGAGGGTATAATAGATGTTTCCGCCGAATTGGAGAAAAGCCGGAAAGAACTGCAAAAACTCAAGGGGTATCTTGAGAAAATTGCTGGAAAACTGAACAATCCTGAATTTGCGGAGAAAGCGCCGGAAGAGGTCAGGGAGAAAGAAAAGGGAAAGAAAAAACAACTTGAAGAGTCAATAAACAATCTGGAGAAAGATATAGAATTTTTGAGCGAAAAATAATAAAAGGAGAGAAAAATGGAGGCATTTGTAGAACTTGGAGGCAAGCAGGTAAGAGTCAGTGAAGGAATGGAATTCTCGGTTTTCAAACTGAAAGATAAAAAGGCAGGCGACAAGGTTGAGATGAATCCCGTATGCTTCATGGACGATAAAGAAATTATCGTAGACAGGAAGAAACTGAAAGACGTTAAGGTTGTATGCGAGGTGCTTGAGGAGAAGAAAGGCAAGAAGGTGTACTCCTTTAAGAAGAAGCCGAAAACCGGATACAAGAAAGGCCACGGGCACAGGGATGCGCTTACCGTATTGAAGGTATCCGGCATAACAAGGAAGTAATACAGTATACCCTTTTTGTAAATTAATGAAGAAGTTAAATGAGGTTGTCAGGCAGACGTTCGCCGGTAAAAAGTCAATTCTCATAACCTTCAGGGAAAGGGATGAACGGGATACCGAAGAATCCGTAAAAGAACTTGAGTTCCTGTCCAAAACTCTGCAGTTGAGAGTCATCCGCAGTTTTATATATAAACCGGACGTTATCCATCCTGCCACCTACATAGGCAAAGGCCGCCTTCAGGCAATTAAGGAATATTCCGATTCGGAAAAACCGTCCTATGTAATCTTCGGCAGGGAACTTACTCCCACACAGCAGAGGAACCTGGAGGAATCTCTGGGTGTGCGGGTTATGGACAGGACCGAACTTATACTGTATATTTTCGGAGAACATGCCAAGTCGAGGGAAGGCAAAATTCAGGTGGAACTTGCCCATCTTTCCTATCTTCTGCCGAGACTGACCGGGTACGGTATATCGCTGTCGAGAATCGGCGGCGGAATGGCTACCAAGGGCCCCGGCGAGATGAAGATTGAGGTTTACAGGAGGATGATAAAGGAGAGGATACACAAACTGAATAAAGAGATGGTAGGCGTGGAGAAGCACAGGCAGGTTATAAGGAACTCTCGAAAAAGAAAAAATTTCCCGCTTGTCAGCATACTCGGGTATACCAATGTGGGAAAGAGCAGTCTCCTGAACAAACTGAGTTCTTCCGGACTGTACGTGGCGAACAAACTGTTTTCAACCCTGGACCCTGCAACGAGGGCGGTTTACGTGGGGACAGGTAAGACATGCCTGTTGAGCGATACTGTAGGATTGTTGTATAATATTCCGCACCATATGATAGAGGCGTTTAAGTCAACGCTCGAGGAGGTAAGGTTCTGCGACCTGATTCTCTGCCTGTACGACAGTTCTTCGTTTAACATGGAAAAACAGAGGAACACCATAGGCGAAGTATTGAAACTGCTCGGGGTTGAAGAAAAATCCTTTATCAGCGTTTTCAACAAGACCGACCTGCTTACTCCCGGTGAAGAGGGGATGCTCAGGAGTGAAAATCCCGACGGGTTGTTTGTTTCGGCGGCTACCGGTTTGGGAATTGACAAACTTAAGGATGCGATAAGGCAGGCTGTTTTTAAATAGATAAATCGTGACCTCTCACGATGAGGGAAAATCAGGAAGAGTTCGGGATAAAGGGAAAAAATTTATGGGAAAGAGATTGCAGTTAAATCCTGAGGAAGCGGCAAAGGTGCGTGAAATAGCGGCCGTATTGAAAAAGGGAAAGAGTTTTCTTTTGACCACCCACCGGAACATCGACGGCGATGCCATCGGCAGTGAACTGGCATTGTACGCAATGCTGAAAAAAAACGAAAAAAAAGTAACAATAATAAACCATGATGCAATCCCGGCCGTTTACAGGTTTCTTCCTTCTGTGGAGATGGCCATGGTCAACAACGGAGACGTCAAGGCGGAAATGAAGCCGGATGTGAGCGTTGTCATTGACTGCGGGACGGCGGACAGGACAGGAAAAGTTTTTGAAATTGTAAAAAAATCCGGCGTCATAATCAACGTGGACCATCATTTTTCAAATCCCGGGTTTGGCGACATAAACTGGATTAACCACAGATTTTCCGCCGCGGGCGAGATGATTTATTTCATTCTTTCTGAAGGAGGGCGTACCATTACGGCAAAAGAGGCGGAATGCCTTTATACCGCACTTATCACGGATACGGGCAGTTTCGTCCATAACATCGGCCCGTATACCATGGATATAGTCAGTAAACTTGCCGACGCTGGTGCGTCGC
>CAYPTS010000035.1:0-20034 GCA_964413825.1 uncultured bacterium | reverse complement strand
TGATATTCGAGGTGAGGACAGGGCATCCGCAGCTCATCGCTTCCAGTATGGGCAGTCCGAACCCTTCGTAAAGAGACGGGTATGCGTAAAGAGCCGCATTGCTGTAAAGATAAGGGAGATTTTCCGCAGGCACGTAACCTGCAAGAATAACATCGTCTCTGACGCCTGCGGGCAGTTTCTTCAATGCATCAAAAAAATCATTGTACGTAAATCCTTTTTGACGGCCAGCGATGACCAGTTGATACTCTTTAAAACGCTTCTTTGCTTTTTCAAACGCCAAAACAAGCCGGACAAGATTCTTCCGCGGGTAAATGGAGCCCGTAAAAAAAATGTATTTTTTCGAAATGCCGTATTTTTCAAGCGCGGCTTTTCCTTTTTCCCCGTCTTTGCACGGCTGAAAAATATCATCCGCACCAAGGTGCGTAACGCTGATTTTTCCGGGATTGACGGAAAAATGTTTCACAATGTCATTTTTTGAATATTCCGAAACCGTTATTATCCTGTCGGCCATCGATATGGCAGTCTTTGTCTTTACGGGCGCTCTTGCGCGCCGATTCTCCGGAATCCATCCTTTTGATTCCGGCAGAGAATAAAAGATATCATGAATTGTAACGATAACCCTTGCTCCGGCAGTCCTGACAGCGCCGGTATTGGGCAGATGCACAACATCGCTTTTGCCTATTAAAAACTCTATGGGCAGAAATTTTTCACAGCACTTGCCGGCTATTCCGCTGTGCATTCTTTTCAGCCGCATCTCGAAGTTTTTCTTCACGGGCACGGTTGCCTTGAATTTTTCAAGCTTGCGCTTGAATTCAGATGACTTGAAGCCGTATAAGATATAGGAATTTTCATCGTCAATCTCCGCCAGAGCATTTACGAGATAATACGTATACCAATTAACGCCTGTTTTAAATTCAGAAATGCCGCGTTCAAAATCAATCGCTATTTTCATTTTCTAATTTTTCTTGGAAAAAGCATGTTAAATTGGAGCCATGACCTGCGGATGAAGAATTTTTTTGTGCGGCATTCAGCGAGGTGCGCCTTTGCCAGTTTTATCCTGCCTGCTTTTATGCAGTGCGCGGCGGAACTCAGCCTGAATTTGTTGGCGTATTCCGTTATGTGTTTCCTTTTCTCTGCCGGAATATCTCTGTTGCCGTTCAAAAATCCCTCAAGCGTATCCACTATGCGGTATCCTTCAAGTATTACGTTTGTTTTTATCACGGAGCCAGGAATATCCTTGTAATATACGGCGCCGGCATATCTGCTGAAGGCAATAGGAAACCTTAATGCAATCCTCGCCCACATGTCAAGGTCTCCTCCGCGCCGTACTCCTTCGGGAAAAAATCCGGATGCCTCAAATACGTATTTGGGAATGGATACAGCACTCGTCCATACGGGAGAAGCGCCGTATAACGAGGACTTAAAATAATCCGGTATAATACCTTCCCAGTTTTCTGCCGCAGGTATATACCAGAACTTCGGGATTTTTGTCCTGCCGGATGATTTCTTCTCTTCATATGACGTGGCGTAAGCGCCCGCTTCGGGAAATCTGTCCCGCAATCTTATTATCGTCTTAAGAAACTCCGGCTTCCATTCGTCATCGGCGTCAAGAAAGGCAATCAGACCTGCAGAGGCGTTTTTTATGCCGAGGTTTCTTGCCGCATGCCCCCCGGGAGAAGGGGTTTCCTTATTGAACATTTTTATGCGCGGCTCATTGAATTGCTCAACGATTTTTTCGCTTCCGTCGGTTGAGTTGTTGTTGACAACTATAATTTCAAAATCGTGGAATGTCTGTCCAAGGATGGAATTGACGGCTCTTTTTACGTAGCCGGCTTTGTTGTACAGCGGCATGACCACCGATATTTCCGGCATATCTTATCGCCTCCAGTATTTTTTTTGAATTTGCCGCCGTTATTATACCATCATTCGCTCTTGATTTCAATCTGCCGGCAAATGCGCTCCGCCTCCAAACTGCCGAACTCCCGGTTGTTTTCATGCCGGACGACTTTTACAAGCCCTGCCTTTTCCGCCGCTGAAAGGTTTTTCTTGATAGTATCCAATCCTTTCAGTATGCGCATTTTTTTTGTTTTGTTCCGCGCGCTTTTTCTGTCCGCATCTCTTGCAGTTCTCCGGCTTTCACTGATTTCGAAATCCGCGGTTACGAATATGGTTATGTCGGGATAAAGAAATTTTTTCTTGTTTTTGTCGGATATGCGTTCAAATGTGATTTTTTTCAGTGTGCGGTTTGTGAGCCATCCTCACCAGATGAAAAGCCCTTCATCGTTTGCGACAATGTCGCAATTCATAGAATGCGCCCTGTTTATCTTTATCTGGCATGCAAACCATTTTCTGAACAGCTTCAACATGCTCGCATAACTTCTCGGGATATTGAAAAGTATTAAAAAGAGCGAAGACATGAAAGATTCCGGTGCGTTAAGGGCAAAATTTCCGTAATCTTTTGCGGTAACGGAATATTCGGAAAGGTCAACACACCTGTATCTGTCGGACAGGTGCTCCAGAATCCGGTTTTTAATATATGTTTTTCCGCTTCCTGCTCTGCCCACAAAGTCGATTACCAGCGGTTTTTTATTTTTCATTTTACCGGATGGTTAGTTCTCCGTAGACATCAAGGTGTTTTTTCACCATGGCGCCTAAAGTGAATTTTTCCGCCGCATTCTTTTTCGCGGCATCGGCAATACGGGCGGCGTCAAGCGGGTTTTGAATGATTAACCTGATTTTTTCCGCCAGTTGTCCTGAATCGCCCGGTTCGACGAGAAACCCGGTTTTTCCGTCGTCTATGAGTTCTGGTATTGCGCCGATGTTTGTGCCGATAACAGGCGTTTTTGACATCTGCGCTTCGACCACCGTCCTTCCGAATCCTTCGGGCTCAAGTGAGGGAACGACAAGTATATCTATGATTCGTAAGGCGTCTTTTGCGTCCATGCGTGCGATTTTCACTTTTCCGGACAATCCCCGTTCATTCGCCCCGCACTCAAGTTTTCTGCGGTATGACTGGTTGCCGCTGCCTATGATGAGCGCATTTGCGTTAATCCCGTCCGCATGAAGCTTCTTAAAAGCATCCAGAAAGAAAAAGTGTCCCTTGTACGGTCTGAATCTCGCTATCATACCGACGACAGGTACGGCATTTCGCGCCTTGTCAATTTTGAGAAAATCATCCGAAACGCCGTTATACACAACCCTGATTTTTTCTTCGGGTATTCCAAGATATTCAATCGCATGCTTTTTCAGGGCGTTGCTTACCGTGATTACCCGGTTTCCTTTGCCGTCCGAACGGCTGTACCAGCGCAATTTATTAAAACTATGGATGCTCGTTACCCATGGAACCTCCGGAAAGGACTTCATTACAAAAGAGGCAACCCAGCATGGAAACCGGCTTTGCACATGAATAATATCAGGCTTTTCCGAATGGATTATTTTTTTTAGCATGCGGCAGGACTTGAAAAAAACAGGCAGGGTCTTCTTTTCCATCGGAAGGTCGTGCCACCTTATTCCTTTTTCCGTTAGAAACGGCAAAAACCTTCCGTTCCCGGAAGCGACAACAACGATATGGCCGAGTTCCGATGCCGCAAGGGAAAAGTCATATACTCCCCGTTCGATGCCTCCGAAATCCATTGAAGGTAAAACACGCAGTATTTTCATAAAAACATCTTTTTCCCCTCACCCCGACCCTTTCCCTCCCGCCCCTCCACTAATGCTTTGGCGGACTCTCGTAAGGGAGAGGGAAAAATTGCGTCATAGGTCGAAAAGGAGGGGCTGTTCTTTTTCGTCAAGGAAAAGCATGGCCGCTTTTGTGACTTCGGAGGGAGAAATTTCCTTGATGCACATATAGTCCTTCCAGCACCTTTTTTTATTGCAGGGAAAGCACGGAATATCGCTGTGGACAACTATGTTTTTTGTGCCCAGGGGACCGTATCTGTAAGGATTTGTGGGGCCGAACACGGCAACGGTGGGGCAATGCACGGCGCTTGCAAGATGAAGGGTGCCGGTATCGTTTGTTATTATAAGGACTGCTTTCTCTATGAGCGCGGCCAGTTGCTTAAGGGACGTTTTACCCGCAAAGACATGCACATCTTTACTGTTTATCCGTTCCTTGATTTTTGAGGCAACCGATTCTTCGTCGCGGAAACCGGTGATGACAATTTTAAGCGAATCGTAGTTTTTTAAAAGTTCACTGCCTGCCGCGGCAAATTTCTCCCACGGCCACCTTCTTTCCGTTTCCATGCCGCCGGGATTGAGAATCACTATCCTGTCCGAAGGTTTTATGCCCGCATTTCGCAGGGATAGATTTGCATCATCCCTGTCTTTTTTTGATAGAGAAAAATGGAGAGAGGGTTCCTCGCTTTTGCCGAAGTAAGGAGTCAGAAAATTTAATATCCGTTCCGACTCGTGCGTGAATATCTTCTCGGAGAACAATTCTTTCAAGAAAAATGTCAGCCGGTACCTGCCTCTGACGAAAAAAGGCAGTAAGGAGTTTCTGAAATCCACTATAAGGTCGTATCTCTTTTTGTTCAGTTTGTTCAGGAGTTTTGCAAGGTTGACAATCCGGGACAGCTTTCCGCCTTGTTTATACACAATATAACCTGAAAACCACGGATTGTCGGCGGCAAACTCAACAGCTCCCTGTCCCGTAACGATGTCTATCTCCGCATCTTTGAACGTATCCCTGATTTTTTTTACGGCAGGGGTCAGTAGAAGGTTATCTCCCAGAGATTCCGTTCCGATAATGAGGATTTTTTTTATTTTAAAGTTTTTAAGATTTTTCGGGCACATAGTTCCGCCTCGTCAAGTTTTCTGAAGGAAACGCCTTCAGTACGCTTAATCATATCTTTAAGTCTGTATAGTTCATCCGCAGGCAGGTATTCAGCATAACCTTTTTCCGTAAATTTTTCAAGCGTAAAGTCGAAAACGAGTTTTTTCCCTGGGCGCTTCCTCTCAACTCCCAGGATAATAACCGGCCTGCCCGAAGCGGCCGCTTCGGAAATCATGTTGATGCTGTCCTCTGTAACCAGTATTAAGTCGCACAGCGCGAGCATCCCCGGGTAATGGGATGTCTGCGAATGTCCGGGAAATTCGGAATACACGACGTTTTTAAGATTCTTTTCAAGGTTTTTCATGAGAAAGAGAACTGTCGTTTTATCCGTGCGCCTCGAAGTGGTAAACAGAAAATTGTACCCGCCGCCGAGTGTTTGAAGCGCGGGAAGGAGTTTCTGCGCATATTTTACGGATATGCCGTAGTTCTGGTCGTCTCCTCCTATGACAACACCGATGTTTTTCCCGCTTTCAGGCAGAGAAACAACGGATTTGAGGCGTTCCCGCCCGCTTTCCAACAGTTTTACGGTTACGCGGTGGGGCGCACCCAGGGTAACAATGAGGTTTTTCAGCCGCCTGCGGCCTTTAAGGCGCATATAGTCATGGTTGGGGATTACAAGATAGTCGAACAATCTTAATGGCAGAAGAGACGGCACCATAACACTGACGGGCTTTGCGCCGGTTTTTTTCGCGATAATAAGGTTGACCGGAGCCAGGACAGAGCCGGCCGATATGACAAGATTGAACCTTTTTGCGTAAATTTTCTCAACAGCCGGCAGAAGTTTTTTTAAAAACGCCGATGCGGTTTTCCACAAGCGGAGTCCGCATAAAAGGGCGAGTATCTTACCTGACAGGGGATAGGAACCTTTCCTTCCGGGAAGGCGGTAGGTGCATCCTTTAAGAGATACATACAACGTTTCAACCCCGGCGCAGGAGAAAGACTCCGCTATACCGTAAGACTGGTTGAAGTTGCCTTTCACGCCGTCATCCAGTACCAGTATATCCATCTTATTCGCATCTGAATAATCCCCCTCACCCTGGCCATCTCCCCTCTTTTTATATCTACTCTCCCCGATGGGGAGAGGATTAAGGTGAGGGGGAGAGGGAATCAACAAGGAAATCAGAGGCGGACTTCCACGCCCTGTTCTCTCAAATAGTTTTTTATCTGCGCAACGGTATACTTTCTGAAGTGCAGGAGCGATGCCAGCAATACCGCGCTCGCATGCCCTTTTTTGACAACGTCCGAAAGGTGTTCGAGCGTACCCGCACCGCCGGAAGCGATGACGGGTATACCTACGCTGTCTGCAATGCTTTTTGTCATTTGCACGTCATATCCTTTCTGCGTGCCGTCCATATCTATACTGGTGAGAAGTATTTCGCCGGCGCCCAGGCTCTCGACTTTTTTCGCCCACTCAACGGCATCCATGCCCGTCGGGGTTTTGCCGCTTTCTATGTATACCTCCCACCTGTCTTCCGATATTCTCTTTGCGTCTACCGCCGCGACGATGCACTGACTGCCGAATTTTTTCGCGCCTTCCTTTATCACGCCGGGATTTTTTACCGCCGATGTGTTCATTGAAATCTTGTCGGCGCCGGCCTTGAGAAGGGTTTCTATATCCTGAAGACTGTTTATCCCGCCGCCCACGGTCATGGGAATGAACACCACTTCGGAAACCTTCTTTACCACGTCAACCATGGTTTTCCTTCCTTCTATCGTGGCGCTTATGTCAAGGAAAACGAGCTCGTCCGCCTTTTCCCTGCTGTAGAAATCCGCATGTTCAACCGGGTCGCCGGCTTCCACGAGATTCTCGAAATGCACGCCTTTAACCACCCTGCCGTCCTTTACGTCGAGACACGGAATTATTCTTATCGCAGCCATTTTCCCTCCAGAAAGTTTTTCATGAACCTGATGCCGCATTCCCCGCTTTTTTCGGGATGAAACTGCACGCCCGCCAGGTTGTTTTCTTTTACCGCAGACGCAAACTCTGCCCCGTAAACTGTTTTCCCGGCCGTGATTGAGGTGTCGTCCGGTTGTGTATAATAAGAATGTGCAAAATAAAAATACGAGCCGTCCGGTATGCCGGCGAACAGATACCCGCCGCAGTCCGTTGTTTTCACTCTGTTCCAGCCCATGTGCGGAACCTTCAATCCGCCTCCTCCGAAACTGAATTTTTTGACCCGGCCGTTTATTATCCCCAACCCGGCGCAGTCCCCTTCTTCGCTATGCGAAAAAAGCAGCTGCATGCCCAGGCATATGCCGAGAAACGGCTTCCCGCTTTCAATCGCTTCTGCCAGGGGTTCAAGCACGCCGGAAGTTTTCATTCCGCCCATGCCGTCGGCAAAGGCGCCTACTCCGGGAAGGATAATGATTTCGGCTTTTTTTAAATCGCCGGGGCGTTCAATGAGAAACGAATCTTCTCCGCATGCGGATACCGCGGAAATCACACTCCGGATATTGCCCGCCCCGTAGTTGATTATTCCGGTCATTTTAATTCTTTGTGGTATTCCTGAAGGCTTTTTACGCTGATGGCATCCTCTTTGAGTTTTTTTATAGCCACCAGAGTTGCTTTAGCCCCGGGGATTGTCGTTATAAGCGGAACGTTCCTGTTCACCGCTGTACTCCTTATGGATATAATATCCGTCTTGGGCTTTTTACCGGAAGGCGTGTTTATAATGAGTGAAATCTGGTTGTTTTTCATGTAATCCATCACGTTCGGCCGCTCCCCTTCGAACACCTTGGGGATTATTTTTACCGCTATTCCTTTTTCCGTCAGATACTTCCCCGTCCCCGTACTTGCGAGAATTTCGAATCCGAGGGACTGGAATCCCTTCGCTATGGGCGCAACGGCGGACTTGTCCTTGTCTTTCACGCTTATGAACACCGTCCCGGACAGGGGTAGTTTCTGTCCGGCCGCCAACTGGCTTTTCGCATACGCCATCTCGAAGGTTTTATCCATTCCTATGACCTCTCCGGTTGAACGCATTTCGGGTCCCAAAAGGACGTCCACCCCCGCAAACCTGTTAAACGGGAACACTGATTCCTTGACCGCGAAATAGTTCACCTTCACTTCCTTCGTAAACCCGAGTTCATCGAGAGTCTTCCCCGTCATTATTCTGGTCGCAAGTTTTGCCAGCGGCACCCCGATTACCTTGCTTATGAACGGGATGGTTCTGGATGCGCGCGGGTTGACCTCAAGAACGTAAAGATTGTCGTTTTTGACTGCGTACTGGATGTTTATCAGCCCCACGATGTTCAATTCGAGGGCAAGTTTTTTCGTAGCGTCTTCTATTTCTTTTATGATTTTCTTGCTCAAACTGTACGGCGGCAGGACCATTGCGCTGTCTCCCGAATGAACCCCGGCTTCCTCGATATGCTCCATGATGCCGCCGATAACGCAGGTTTTGCCGTCGCAAATGGCGTCCGCATCGACTTCCACGGCATCCTCGAGAAACTTGTCTATCAGCACGGGCCTCTCGGATGAAACATCGACCGCCTTCTGCATGAATAATTCAAGAGATTCCCTGTCATATACTATCTCCATCGCCCTTCCGCCGAGAACGTAAGAAGGCCTTACAAGTACCGGATAACCTATCCTGTCGGCAATTGCTTCCGCCTGCTTGAAGGATGTCGCCGTTGCGTTGGGAGTCTGTTTCAGCGAAAGTTTTTCAAGCAGCTGGCGGAACTGCTCCCTGTCCTCGGCGGCGTCAATCGCCTCGGGGCTTGTGCCCAGGATATTTACGCCTTCTTTTTTCAGCGGGAGGGCAAGGTTCAAAGGCGTCTGGCCTCCGAACTGCAGTATGACGCCCATGGGTTTTTCCCTGTTGAGAATATTCAATACGTCTTCAACGGTAATCGGCTCGAAGTAAAGCCTGTCGGAGGTATCGTAATCCGTGCTTACGGTTTCCGGGTTGCAGTTTACCATGATACTCTCGTATCCGTCTTCCCGCAACGAGAACGACGCATGGACACAGCAGTAGTCGAACTCTATCCCCTGTCCTATCCTGTTGGGTCCGCCGCCCAGAATGACCACCTTCCGCTTGTCCGAAGGTTTCACGGTGTCGTTTTTTTCAAACGTTGAATAGTAATATGGTTTCTCCGCTTCGTATTCTCCGGCGACGCTGTCAACCGGTTTAAAAACAGCGGAAACGCCCTCCTTGTTCCGTTTCGTCCTGACGTTTTTCTCGCTCGTTTTCGCAATAAAAGCTATCTGTCTGTCTGAAAAACCGGATTTTTTGACCTTCTCAAGAACTCCGGCCGGCAGGTTGCCGCCGCCATAACTGTAAAGTTCTTTTTCCATATCCACTATTCCTTTTATGTTGTTCAGGAACCACGGGTCTATCTTTGAAAGCCTGTAAATCTCGTCGAGCGAAAATCCCGCAAGAATTCCATAACGCAGGTAAAACAACCGTTCATCGTCCGGCACGGAAATTTTCTTTGCTATCATGTCCTTCTCTTCGGAAGTGAACTCGTGGTCCATGTCCCACGCATCTTTTCCGTCGCATCCAAGTCCGAACCTTCCTGTCTCGAGTGAGCGTATTCCTTTCTGGAGCGCTTCCCTGAAATTTCTGCCGATGGACATCGCTTCGCCCACGGCTTTCATCGAAGTGGTTATTGTCTTATCTGCCGCAGGGAACTTTTCAAACGTGAATCGCGGAATCTTGAAGACGCAGTAATCAACCGTGGGCTCGGCAAAACAGGTTGTCTTGCCCGTAATCTGGTTTCTTACCTCGTCCAGGGTGAATCCGACAGCGAGTTTTGCGGCTATTCTGGCAATGGGAAACCCCGTTGCTTTCGAAGCGAGAGCGGAACTTCTCGAAACCCGCGGGTTAACCTCGATTATGACAATTTGGCCGTTATCGGGATTTGATGCAAACTGTATGTTTGCCCCTCCCACGACCCCTATCTTTCTGATTATTCTCGTCGAGTAATCAACGAACTTCCCGTATTCCTTCCGGCTGAGCGTCTGGGATGGCGCAACGACTATGCTGTCGCCGGTATGAAGTCCCATCGGGTCGACGTTTTCCATTGAGGTTATCATAACCACGCTGTCCCGCACGTCCCGCATAACCTCGAACTCTATCTCTTTCCATCCGAGAACAGACTGTTCAATGAGAACCTCGCTTATGGGGCTGGTTTCCAGCCCGTACTCCAGTTTTTTCTCCAGTTCTTCGAGATTGTAAACGACGGAGCCGCCGGTGCCTCCCAGAGTATAGGCCGGCCGGAGTATCAGCGGGAAACCGAAACGTTTTCCGATTTCCATGCCTTCCTTCAGGTTATATGCAAGTTCGCTCTCCGGCACGCCGATTCCTATCTCGGTCATCGCTTTCTTGAATAGTTCGCGGTCCTCGGCCATTGCAATGGTTGCAATGTCCGCTCCTATGACTTCCACTCCGAATTTTTCAAGGATGCCCTCTTTTGCCAGAAACGTAGCCAGATTCAGCCCCGTTTGTCCGCCCAGCGTAGGAAGAAGGGCGTCGGGACGTTCCTTTTCGATTATTTTAGCCAGCAATTCTACGGTAAGAGGTTCGAGATAGGTTATATCCGCCATTTCCGGGTCGGTCATTATGGTGGCGGGATTGCTGTTTACCAGCAGAACGCCGTAACCTTCCTCTTTCAGGGATTTGCACGCCTGCGACCCCGAGTAGTCGAATTCGCATGCCTGCCCGATAACGATGGGCCCGGAACCTATCAGCATAATTTTGTGTATGTCTTTTCTTGCCGGCATAATTTATTCCTTTATCATATCAAAAAATTTTTTGAAGTCCTTTTCTTCGGGCAGAAAAGCGGTTGTCATCACCTTTCTTTTTCTGTCTTCCAACCCTTCGACAGTCCCGTCGTTGACGTTTACAAAGGCAGTTATGCCTGAAACCATGCCTGCGTCGAGTATAAACCTGTGCGCCTGCTCGGTGATGCGGCATTTCTTTTCCTTTGTATTCATAACCGGCTGGTTGACCCCGTAGTGGTTGACGGTATCCGGGAATACTTCACCTCCGCACGCCAGTCCGGCCGCAAGATGCCCTGTGCCGCACGCCAGCACCGGAATTCTGCCCAGTACTGTTTTTATCAACCCCGCCGCTTTGTTCACCGCCGGCATATCCTCACTGCCCGAAGATACGTAGACGCCGGCGGCGGACCCGATTACCTCCCCGGCTTTGCGGGAATCGGGAAACACTTCCTCAATATCAAGGCCGGAAATCCGGAGCATAAGGCGTTCGCTCTTTTTCAAGCCGAGGTCAACCGCCGCAATATATGGTGAATTCTTTTTTGCGGCATGAGTTTTTTCTCCGGAGCATTTTGCGGCGGCCCTGATTGTTTTGCCGTTTTTCGAATCGCTTATTTGTTTCAAAATAGTATCCAGCCCTGCGGATGCGGGTGCAACCGCGGCTGAAAGTTCCCGGTTCTCTCTTATTCTCTGGGTTATATTCTGTGTGTCGACTCCTTCTATGACGGTTACGGAAGTCTCCTTAAGGAATTCCTTCAGCGAACACTCCGCTCTGAAATTGCTGTAGATGCCGCTGTACTCCGACATTATGATGCCGGACGGATAAACCGATTCGCTTTCGGCGTCTTCGCGGCAGATTCCGTAGTTGCCTATTAGAGGGTACGTGAAGCAGACTATCATTCCGCGGTATTCAGGAGAGGTAAGAACCTTTTCGTAACCGACCACCCTTGTGTCAAAAACGAGTTTTCCGGTTACCGTGCTTTTTCCGCACACAATATTTCCTTCAAAAACATCCCCTGTGTCCAGTACTATTTTCCCTTTCATTGTTTTCCTTATCTGATAACCCGCCTTCCCGTAAAACATGACAGGCACAGACGGTTGGCCGGCAGGCCTATCGCATCTATGAAATCATCGAGAGTGTTGTATACCAGACTGTCCGCCCCTATTTTCTTCTTTATCCCTTCAGCGGAAAATTTCTTGGCGGCGAGTTCACTGTAGGAGCGCGTCGACAACCCATAGAAACACGGGGCGACAAGCGGCGGACACGCCACCCTGACGTGTACCTCCTTTGCCCCCGCATTTTTCAGTTCCATTACCTTGAACTGTATCTGCGTGCCCCTGACAATGGAATCATCGCAAAGTATTATCCTTTTGCCGCGGACGTTGTCCTTTATGACGGAAAGTTTTATGCGGGCTTCCTCGTCTCTGCTTGCCTGTGTGAGCGGGGTGTAACTCCTGCTGGCAAAACGGTCTATGAGGAACACCTCCTCATAAGGTATTTTCGACTCCTTGTGATAGCCCAGCGCGCAACCGATGCCGGAAAAAGGAACCGGCGCAACTATGTCCGCAGAGATTCCCGCATCCCGCTTTGCCAGTTTAATACCGAAGTTTTCTCGAGCCCTGATAACGGGGACTCCGTCTATGACCGAATCAACCGATGCCGTATATGCCCACTCGAAGGCGCAGAAGGCGGGATTTCCGTTTTTTATTCTGGCGGCAGTTTTTATGCCGTCCGCATTGATAAGCACGACCTCTCCGGGCTCGACGTCCCTGTAAATTTCAAGACCGGTGATGTCGAACGGCCTCGATTCCGAGGAAACCGCGTACTGGCGGCTGTTTTTTCCCAGTATAAGGGGCTTGAAGCCGCGCGGGTCCCTGGCGGCGTAAATTCCGTTTTTAGTAAGTATGACGATACTGTACGACCCCTTTATTCTCTCGCTGAGTTTGATGATTCCGTTGAGGAAATCCTTCTCGTAGGATATCAGTTTGCCGATAAGTTCAATGTCGGTTTCACTGCTGAAGGAATGTCCGCGCTCTTTTAATTCGTTGCGCAGTTTATGCCCGTTGAGGATATAGCCGCTGAAGGCAATCGCAAACTTTCCCATCCTTGAAATAAGGACTATCGGCTGGCGTTCTTTGAGACTGACGTGCCCTATGCCGGAGGCCCCGTTCATACCGGACAGTTCGTTTTCGTTAAAGGTATGCCGGACATATCCTTTGTGGGTAATCAGGCAGACGTCTCTCGATACGGTGGCAATGCCGCAGTACCTCTGGCCGCGGTGCTGGAGTTTGAAGATTGCGGAATAGATGTCCTTTGCCACAGATTGTTTCTGTTTATTGTATAAGCCAAAAATTCCGCAATTCTCTTCCATCGGTCAACCTTTCCTAGTGGGAGTTTTTTAAATATATTCAATAGTGCTGGGCGGTTTGGGCGTTATGTCGTAAACCACCTTCACCACGCTCGGCACTTCTTTCAGAATTTTGTCCCGGACTTTGAACAGCGTGGGCCACGGTATTTTGGACGGAGACGCGGTTAGCGCATCCTTCGAGTCAACCGCACGTATCGCTATTATGTCCCCGTACAGGCGTTTTCCGTTTATCATGCCTGTGGCACGGTCGGACATCAATACCGCCAGAACCTGAAATATGCTTTGTCCGGAAATCGCAGATTCCACTATTTTTGTCACCGCGCGTATCTTGTCAACCTTTTCCGGTACGACCTCTCCGATTATTCTTGTAGCCAGACCGGGGCCGGGAAACGGTTTTCTGTCTGCGAATTTCGCCGGCAGTCCCAGTTTCTTTGCAACTTCCCGCACCTGAGGCTTATAAAGTTCCCGCAGGGGTTCAACTACCTTCAGCCCGAAATGCACAGGATTAAGGCCTATCTGCGATAAAACGTTATGCTGTGTCTTTATGCCCTTCTGGGTTTCCGCAATATCGGCGGCAATAGTCCCTTGAATCAGAAAATCTACCGAATAACTCTTTACGGCCTGTCCAAGCGTTTTGTAGAAAACGTCTCTGAACGCAACGCGTTTTTCTTCCGGGTCGGCCTTGCCTTTTAATGCGGCAAAGAAGTTTTCCTTTACGTCCCATATCTGAAGTTCCAATCCTATGCTCTGGAAAAATTTCCGTATTTCCTCGCTCTCGCCTTCCCTCATAAGTCCGTCGTCGAGAAACAGTACGGTGAAATTCTTTCCCAGCGCTTTCTTCGCAAGCATCGCGCAGGTCATGCTGTCAACGCCGCCGGAAACGGCTATAAGCGTTTTCTTGTTACTGCTAATTTTTTTCTGCAACTCCTCGGTCTTCTGATTGATGAACTTTGTCACCGCAAAACTCATAGTAATCTCCTTTACCCCGAACCCCTGTCTTTTACTGGGAGGGGTTATGATTTACCTTTTCAGCGGAAGTCTATTTTACCATTACGTCAAGCAGACTGTCAAAATCTGTTTTTTTGCCTGCCGCGTCGGTCAAAAACACCTTTGTTTTCAGATAAAACAGCGGCAGTTCGCACGGAATCAACGACTCCAGTTTTACGTAGTCTTTTTCCGTGGTAACGATGCAGTCCGTTTTCTTCTTAAGATAAAGACAGCACAATTCATTTATATCCCTTTCCGTATAGCGGAAGTGGTCGGGGTATACTACGCCTGTAATTTTTTCAGGGGACAGTCCCGCCAGCAGTGCGAAAAAACTCAAGGGATTTCCAATTCCCGCAAAGGCGATGATGTTTTTCCCGCGCACGTTCGACGTATCGATTCGTTCTGAAATCCCTTCCATGTAATCCGGCGCATAATCCATGGCGTATACGGGTTTGCCAAACCTGTCGAGATAAGCATACAGGGATTCAACCGCTTTTTTATCGGCTGTCTGCGGTCTTGTAACGATGAAGACGTCCGCCTCCCTCAAATATCTTTTAGGTTCCCTTAACAACCCGGCGGGCAGCAGGATGCTGTTGTCAAAAGGATTGGATGCGTCAAGAAGCATAATGTTGAGGTCTTTTTTTACCCACCGGCAGTGAAACCCGTCGTCCATGATGACTGTCCCGTCAAATCCGCCCAGACTTTCAAAACCCCGCCTGTTCTTGCGGGCAAATATAATATCCGAAAAATTCCTGCGTACCATAAGCGTCTCATCCCTGAAGCCGGAGGATGCGACCGCTACAGACCGTCCGGCCGTCCGGAGCGTCTTGGCAATCTCCATTGCCAGAGGTGTCTTTCCGGTACCGCCGCAGACGAGATTGCCTGCGCTTATTACTTGAAAGCCGTATTTTGCCGGTTGTGAAAATAATTTTCTAATGGTGACGGCAAGCAGGTAGAAAACTGTAAAAGGAAGCAGGTAAGCGGACAGTATCATAAAAAAAACCGATTTCCTGCGAAAAACAAAATTGTTGTAGAGAGAACTAAAAAAGGGTCTGCTGCTCCTTAATCGAACTATCTCCAATACGGATTTCAACCTTTCCGAATTCCCCGTCATAGCCAGGTTCAATATTTACGCCTCCTTCCCTTACCGCCTTTATCCCCTCGATTATGTTATCGTCTATCCTGCCTTCCATATCCCTGTCGGAAATTTCAAGCAGGATTGAAAACTCGGTTCCCAGGCGGTCGAGAATCTCAAGATGTTTATTTTTCACCGCCGCGGAATCCACGGGTTTTTTAAGAATGCCGCCTATTATCTGGTCCAGGGGCACAAGTTTCTTAAAAGGAATAAACATGTCCGGCTTATCGCCGTACTGCCTGTCGGCAAGTTTGTGCACCCGGTTCAGCACGCCTACGGTAACCTTTCTGCCGCAAACGGGGCACAAGTTTTTATTTTTCAGCGTTTCTTCCGGCGACAGGCATACGTTGCAGTTCCTGTGCCCGTCAAAATGGTACTTGCCTTCTTCGGGGAAATATTCAACCGTTGACAGGAACCTCCTTCTATCCTTCGTTTTCAGTATTGTCCGCAGTTCGGGAAAACTGAAGGGTGCGCTGAAAAGGTTCGCCTCCCTGCCGATTTTGCCCGGAGAATGTGCATCGGAATTGGAGATGAGCGACATCCGGTCAAGGGCGGATACCATCCAGTTCATCGCGGGGTCGCTGCTCAGTCCCGTTTCAACCGCAAAAATTTCCCGGGTATACTCCCCGAAACACTCCTCTATCGCGTCATACCCCGAGTTGGAGCCGAACATCGAAAAATGCGGAGTCCATATGTGTGCGGGGACAACAAAGCCGGTTTCGTCGGTATCTTTTACTATCTTTACCAGTTCCCGGGATTCCATCTGAAGTATCGGCCTGCCGTCGGCGTTGATGTCGCCGTAGCGCTCGAGTATCCTGTTCAGTTTCTCGGTTTTTTCAATGCACGGCATAAAAAGGATGTTGTGTATTCTCCTTGACCTGCCCCCGTCGTCATAGATGTTGCATACCTCGCCGGTGAGGATAAAATCCACCCCGTTGTACCGGTATATGCCTTCCCTTTCGGTTTCCTTGAGATTTTGTGAAAGTTCGTGAAACCAGAGAAAATGGGTAATGTCGCCGGTGCCCAGAAGGTTGATTCCCTTATATGCCGCCCAGCGCGCCAGTTCCCCGAGATTCATGTTCTTGCTTGTGGCGCGGCTGTATCTGGAATGAATATGAAAATCCGCTATGTACATTTACCCCCGCCTGAATCTGTCCGCAGGAAAGTTTTTCCTGTATTACGATAACCTGTCAAACTCCGGCTTCAGCATCTCGTATGCCGCTTCCAGCGAATGAGATATTACCTTGGAATTAAAAACCGCAGGCATGAAATTCGTATCGCCGGCCCATCTCGGCACAAGGTGGAAATGGATGTGGCTTTTCAGCCCAGCGCCGCCCGCTTCGCCTATGTTGATGCCCGCGTTGAATCCCTGCGCTTTCATCGCCTTTTTCAATATTTTGACCGACGCCTTTATCAGTGACATCAGTTCTTTCTGCTCGGCGGAAGTCAGCATTTCAAAATCTTTTATGTGCCTTTTGGGAACAATCATAAGGTGCCCGTTATTGTAGGGATAAAGGTTCAGTATAACGAAACAAGTCTTTCCCCTGTAAAGAATGAGGTTCTTTTTGTCCGCACCCTTCCCCCTGCCTTTCAGCGCACTGCAAAGAAAACACCCTTTTTTCTTCAATGCCGTAATGTATCCTACTCTCCACGGCGCCCACAAAATGTCCCTGTCGTTCATTTTTCAGCAAACTCCTCCCTGTGTTCTTTCAGATACTTTTTCAGCGCCGTTTTCCGGTTTTTAAGCACCCCGTCCAGCACCAGTTCCTCCAGCGCATCCTTCACCTGCCCGATAATCCTGCCGGAAGGCACGCCCAGTATTTCCATTATAGCATACCCGTCCAGCGCCAGTTTAAACGAGGTAAGCTTGTCCTTCCTGTTGATTTCCCTGACTCTGTTCTCAAGCGCGTTCAACTTGTCAAGCGCGGTTTTCACCCTTCCGGGATTATGGCTGGTCAGGTCGCTTTTTGCAAGGATAAACAACGGCATGATGTCCTTTCCCATTTCCCTGATAAACCTGCGGAGCGCATTATCCGTGGGATTTTCCTTGGCGAGAAGGTGCGGCCGCAGGTGAAACCGTATCATCCGTCCGATGAACCGCTTCTTCTCGTCCGGAATATTGAACCTGTTGAACATCTTGTATGCCATCCGTTCTCCTACGAACTCATGCCGGTGAAAACTGACCTTGCCGTTGTCGAAACGGAAGGTTCTCGGTTTGCCTATGTCGTGCAGTAAAGCCGCCATCTTAAGATATACGTTCCTTGTATGCCCGCTGGCATTGTCCAGTACTTTAAGGGTATGCGGCAGGAGCTCCTTGCACGGGTAATAGCCCTGTTTTTCCTTCAGTCCCGCAACCTCCGGCAGTACCGCCTGCAGTACCCCTGTCTCGTCCATCAGGTAAAACCCCTTTGAGGGGACAGACGCCTCAAGCGTTTTCATTATCTCGTCGGCTATCCTCTCATGGCTGACAATAGACAGGCGGTGGACATTTTTCTTCATTCCTTCGAGCGTCGGTTTTTCTATTTCAAACCTGAATCGCGCGGCAAACCGTATTCCCCGCAATATCCTCAGCGGGTCGTCGTAAAATGTCTTGTCCGGCTCGACAGGAGTCCTTATGATTTTTCTTTTAATATCCTGCCTGCCTTCGAAAAAATCTATTATTTCCCCTGTCAGAAGGTTTTTCGCTATGGCATTGATTGTGAAATCCCTTCTCCTGCAGTCCTCGAGTATCGTCGCTTTTTCAACCTCCGGCTTCCTCGAATCTTCGGGGTAACTTTCCTTTCTTGCGGTCGCAAACTCAACCTTGACGCCGCCAATCTCAAGCATGGCGGTGCCGAACCTCCCGTAAAATACCGGAGGAGGCATTCCGTTCTCTCTTGCGAAATCCCGCGCGAATGCAAGCGCATCCGACTCCATCACCACGTCGATGTCCTTGCTCTTCCTGCGCAAAATCGTATCTCTTATATACCCGCCGACAAGATAAACCGGGACGGCCTTTTTCTCGGCAAACGCCGCAATCTTTCCCAGCACCTCTTCCGCCGTTATTTTCTCTTTCATTTCTCAATCCTTCTTACACATCTTATTTCCTCCCCCTTGAGGGGGGAGGATTCAGGCGGGGGGTGATATTCTCTCTCGTGATAGGGGTCACTTCTCCACTCCCACCATCGCCCCGTCTATCTCCATGATTTCTATATTCGTATTCTTCAGTAATTTCTTCAACGGCTTTTTGCTCACTGCATTCAGCGACACCACGACGCTCTGTTGTACCGCGAGGTTTTTACCTACCTTCACATATCCCATGTTGCGACCGGAGACAAGCACCCCGATTTGCCCATTGTCCGACTTGTACAGCCTTCCTTCGGCGGGAACGGGCGTAAACCTTGAAGAGTCGTCGCGCACCGTGGATACCCTGAACCGCCTGCTCTGTCCCTGTTCATCCACAACCTTTATGCTCCTGATATCCGCCTGTGCGGCGCCCGCAAAACAACTTCCCTGCCTTCTCCATTCCATGGTTATAAAACTCCCCTTTCCGGCCCAAACGCGTCCCAAAAAGTATAACAGCAATCCCCTCCAAAATCAATTCGGGTTTATTCGGTGAACTCCGCGGCGTGCAGTATATCGGAGGCTTCTTTAGCATATTGCTCCAGGACGAGGATTTTTATGCCGGAGAATAGACCCGGCACTCCGATGGCTTTTCCATATGCTTCCTGTTTTATAAAAACTGGAATTCCTTCGGATTCAAGGAGGCTTTTGATTATCAGGGCTTCAGGTTCTTCACCAACCTCTTTTATTACGACCCATTTATTGCAGGTATTGTCCATAACCTTAAATCATAGAAAAGGGTTTCTTATCGTTACGCTCTTGACGATATCTCCGTGCTTCATATCCTCTGATAAGAGAATAGATGCCCCACCACGTACTGCGGCATTTATGATAAGGGCATCCCAGAAGGAATAGCCGTGTTTTTCATGTATATCTATTGCTGCCAATATGGAATCCCCGTCATTGATTATCAATTCCCATTTACTCAGGATTGATATAATTTCTTTCGCAATTTCCGGTCTTAGGGGAAGAGGAATCTTTTTCGTCAATATTACGAAAAGTTCCTGCAGTACCTGAACGCTTAATATTCCCCTGCCGTTATTCCAGAGGTTTACCAATAGTTCTTTAGATATTTCATGCTTTCTTCCGGCTGTTTTGTCATGAGCATAGACAAGTATGTTTGTATCAAGAAATATTTTCCCCCCGGTCATAGATATTTTCCCTCTTCAGTTTTATATTGCCTTTTGTGCCAAGGTTCAGACCCCTGTCTAATATCTTCATGTGTTTCAATTTTTCGATATTGTATTCTCTGCTTCTGCGCAGCCTCTCCTCAATCGCTTCTTCAATAAAAACAGTCATGGATTTATCCTCTGTGGCAGACGTTATCTTGATTCTTTTTAGCAGGGGTTTTGGCAATGAAATAGTTATGTTTCTTTTCTCCATGGAAATCACCTCCGGTGTTTTTGAGGAAAATCACCATGAATATGTATACCACAAAATCATGTGAATGTCAAAAACTAAACTTTGCGGGAAAGAGGTTGCGCGTTTCCTTGAAAAAACATTACGGGTCAGCGGATATAGGGGGTGCCGCTCCAACGTTTGAAAAACAGGTGTTTTTTCATGCTCGCCCTGGCGGCAACGTCAAGGGCGAGTTTTTTCATCAGTTTGCGGCGCATGACAATACAGGCGGTATATGAGGAGACGACCGAAGGAAAAACCCTTATTTCGATTTTATCCGGGTGCATTTTCATAAACTCTATCCGTTCGAGAGGAATGAACGTGGCAGTTATTTCCGTACCGTTTCCATCCTTCAGGCAAAGCTTGCCGTCAAGCGTTACAATACCTTCATACCGGCGGTTCCCTGAAAGGTAAATCCCATGTCCGTATTGCATAAATAAAGTGTAGCGCAGTTGACACAATATATCAAATCAGATACAATGTTTAAATA
>CAYPTS010000034.1:0-20233 GCA_964413825.1 uncultured bacterium | reverse complement strand
CCTGCGTTCTCACTACCAGCCTGTTCTCCCTGCTGACCATTCCCCTCTGGCTCTCCTTTTTCCTTAGAGGATAGCGGAAAGGTCGTGGTCGCCGGAGGATGTGATGCGGACTTTGCAGAAGTCGCCTGCTTGCAGTTTCTTTTTCGTTTTGATGTATACCGTGCCGTCTATATCCGGAGCGTCAAACTCCGTCCTGCCGGTGAAACGGTTTCCTTGGCGGCCTTCTACGAGAACTTCCATTTCAGTTCCGGCGAGTTTTTTTAATTTTCGTCGGGAAATCTTTCGCTGTAGTTCCATCAGTATCCGCTCCCGTTCCCTTTTTACCTTTTCCGGCACCTGCCCGGGCAGGCTGTATGCCGGAGTGCCTTTTTCTCTGGAATAAGGGAACACTCCGAGGCGGTCGAACTCTTTTTCCTCAATGAATTCCAGCAGTTTCCTGAAATGGCGCTCTTTTTCCCCGGGAAAGCCGGTTATCAGGGTGGTGCGCAGTCTTATCTCCGGGATGACGGTTCTTATCCTGTCAATGATACCGCCGTAGTCCAGAACCGGGCGGTTCATTTTTTTCAGTATTTCGGGATGAATATGTTGGAGCGGAATATCAAGGTACCGGCAAATCTTCGGTTCGTCCACGATTGTTTTCAATATGCGGTTGTTTATGTGTGCCGGATGCATATACATGACACGAATCCAGTGAAAGTCCAGCCCGGCAAGTTTTTTCAGTAGGCGTTCAATCGTTGTTTTGCCCTTCAGGTCTTTTCCGTAATTACCCGTGTCCTGCGCTATAAGTGTAAGTTCCTTAATCCCCATGTCCTTTATACTTTCCGCCTCCCTGTATATGTCGGATATGCCGCGGCTTTTAATATGGCCGCGTATGGAAGGTATAAGGCAGTAGCTGCAGAAGTTTTCACACCCTTCGGATATTTTTATGTAAGCGTAGGGGTACGTGGAAATCAGTCTCGGGAGGCAGGAATCTTTTTGTTGTGGGAGAGGTCTCCCTCCTTTGCCAAAGCTTCGGCGGGCAAGCCTGACCTCGGAATTATCGGCATCGGGAGATGCCTCCCGCACAGATTTGCAGTGCTTGCCGGAGATTTTGCTAATCACCGAGACTATTTTTTCAGGGTTGCCGACGCCGAAGAGAGCATCGACACCCTTTATTCCAGGCAGTTTTTTCCCATACCTCTGGACAAGGCATCCATACACGATTATCTTCTGACCTTTTTTTTTCTTCCTGCACAGGTTTTCGATTACCTCCGCTGATTCCTCAACGGCCGACTGCAGAAAACCGCACGTGTTGACTATGAGAACATCCGCTTCGTCCGGCGAGACGGTGAGCGCGTATGATTTTTCACCGAGAAGAGCGAGAAGATTTTCGGAGTCCACAAGATTTTTCGGGCATCCGAGACTGACGAGGAAAATTTTGGCGTTGTTCATTCCGGGAGTACGGAGGTTATAAGAATGTACAGGATTATCAATATAACGGCAAAAAGCAGGATGAGAGATACGGATTTTGCTGTCGTCAGGGTTTTGTGCAGACCTTTCCAGCAGAACCGGTCATTCTGAACCTCGTCCCTTCCGTTCCGGCTGGAGTCTTTTATGCACCGTTCTACCAGAGAAGGTTCTATCTCCATGTATTCCGCGTATAATTTCAAAAATCCCTTGAGATGAACTTCACTGGGGAACTTGTCCCATTCGCCGTTTTCAATCATGTAAACGAATTTCGAGGGCACGTGAATTTCTTTAAAAATCGTTTCCACGGAGATGTTTTTTTCCAGACGTCTTTGTTTTATAATTTCATTGACCGGCATATTCTTCATCTTTGCCTTCTCCTGCGGATAACACCCTCCTTGGTTTTCCTTCCCTGTAAGGGCCCACTATGCCTTCTTCCTCCATCTGTTCAATCAGCCGCGCCGCCTTGTTGAATCCGATTTTGAGGCGTCTCTGCAGCATGGAAATCGAGGCGATTTTCGTAGTGACGACAATTTTTTTTGCTTCCTCGTAGATGTTTCCTTCCTCTCCCTCTTCCGAGATGCCGGAAAAGTCGAAATTCTTTTCTTCGTCCGGCCTGCCCTCGATTATTTCCATCTCGTACTCTGGAGTTTTCTGCCGCTTTATGAATGTGCAGACATCCTCTATTTCCTCGTCGGCCACAAGGCATCCCTGTATTCTGACCAGCGATGAACTGCCGGGCGGTATGAACAGAAGGTCGCCCCTGCCGAGAAGTTTCTCCGCTCCTATCCTGTCGAGAATCGTGCGCGAGTCGAACTTGGACGTTACCTGGAAAGATATTCTGCACGGCAGGTTTGCCTTGATAACGCCGGTGATAACGTTGACCGAAGGCCTCTGGGTAGCAAGTATAAGGTGCAGTCCCGCCGCCCTCGACAACTGGGCGAGGCGGATAATGCTGTTTTCTATCTCGTTTTTGGCTATCATCATCAGGTCGGCAAGTTCGTCTATCACCACGACTATGTACGGCAGGTTTTCTGCTCTTTTTATGGAGTTGTAACTTTCTATATTGCGCACCCTGACGTCGGAGAAAAGTTTGTATCTCCTGCCCATCTCGGCTATCAGCCACTTGAGGGTATTCACCGCTTTTTTTGTTTCCACAACCACGGGGCAAAGAAGATGCGGCAGGTCGTTGTAGGGAGTCAGTTCCACCATCTTGGGGTCTATCATTATGAACTTCACCTCTTCAGGGGTTGCCTTGCAAAGTATGGAGGAGATGAATGAGTTAATGCAGACGGTTTTGCCGGAGCCGGTTGCGCCTGCTATTAGTATGTGCGGCAGTGCCTTCATATCTGCCACTACCGGCTTGCCCATGATGTTTTTACCGATGGCGATGGTGAGTTTCGAAGGGCTCTTCTGGAACTCCCTGCTTGAAAGTATCTCGCGCAGGTATACGATGGAAATGTTCCTGTTGGGTACTTCTATGCCTACGGTAGACTTGTTCGGGAGAGGCGCAACCACGCGTATCGTCGTGGTCTTCAGATTCATGGCGAGGTTGTCCTGTATGTTGTGTACCTTTTGTATGGGTATGCCCGGCGCCAGTTGAACTTCGTACATCGTCACCCGGGGGCCCTGATTCAACTGCACCACTTCTCCCTCAATGCCGAATTCTACGAGGGTTTCTTCTATCACCTGTGCGTATCTTTCAAGGTCTTCCGGAGTTTCCTGCTGGGTTGGCGTCCCTATCTTGAGAATATCGAGGGGCGGCAGTTTGTAGTCCTTGATTTTGCCCGACGGCTTGGGGGATTTAATCTGGTCGACCGGGGTTCTTTTCTCTTCCCGCACGGGCTCCTTGGTGCGGGAGGGCGTTTCCTCCCCTGCGGTTACGGGCGTCAGTTTTCTCGGTTTGCGTTCCCGCCGCGTTTCTTTCACCTCGGGAAATTCTGCTTCTATCTTCTCTCCGCGGGACTGCATGTAGTGGTCGGCAATCTCTTTGAATGGATGCACGTATATTCTGTATCCGACTCCCACGGAAGCGAGGCCCGCGAGAATCAGTATAAGGTATATTCCGCCGCTGCCGAAATACTCCTGCAGGGGAGGCCCCAGCAGAAGTCCCGCCACACCTCCCGAAGGGCCGTGCCCGTTTTTTACGGTCAGCAGTACGGAGACCGTAAGCATTATCCCTGTTGCAGTCAGGATTTTTTTCCAGATTCCGGTTTTTTCTCCCCACACGATGTTGTATCCGAGGAATATGAGAAGGATTACGAGAAGGTACGATGCTTTCCCGAAAAGGTAGAATAAAAGTCCGGTGAGATACGCTCCGAACTTGCCGCCGAAATTGGCGGCATCGAAGTTTACCGGAGAAGCGGTTCTTGCGAATGTAAAGGTGGGGTCATGTACGTTAAAGGATATAAAACAGAAGAAAAGGTAGAGAGATATGCCGAATATAATCAGCCCTTTTATCCACCTGTCCAGCGTTTTTTTCTCCATTCCTCTTAATTTAACATAAAGCATACTGCAAAAGCAAGTTTTCCGGCTTTTTTTTTGATTTAATGTCCTGCCGGTAGTATAATAAAGGCTTGAATTTACAAGGAGGACAATATTAAAGAGAGAAGACAGCAAAAACTGGAACACCTGCTCCTGCGGGAGATTGAGGAGATAGTAAGAAAACACGTTTCCGACCCGGTGATAGGATTTTTTACGCTGACCTGCGTCGAAATGTCCGCAGACCTGAAACATGCGAAGATAGGCGTAAGCGTAATGGGCAGTCCCGAAGAGCAGAAACGCACGTTCGACGGCCTTGTACAGGCGACCGGCTACATCCAGCACAAACTTGCCGGACAGCTGGCGATAAAGTATACGCCGAAGATAGAGTTTGCGTATGACGAAAGAAAAGAGTTCAGGGTGGAAGAACTGCTGGCGGAGATAAAAAAAGAGAGAGACGAACATGACGGTGAGAGACAGGATTAAAAAGGTTTTAAAACAGGCGCTGGCGGATGACGTGCGTTTTTCAGGCATTGACGAGAAGGACATTCCTTTACTGCCGGCCGCGAGGGAGGAGTTCGGCGAGTTTTATACGAACCTTGCATTCAGGATGACAGATAAAGAAAATCCCTCGCCGCAGAAAGCCGCCGCTTCCCTGCAGGCAAAAATTGCGTCATTGTCCCCTGAATTTCTTGAAAAGGCCGAGGTAAAGAACGGATTTGTAAATTTCTTCCTTAAAAAAGAGGTCTACCTTGAACTCCTGTCCGAAATTCTTAAAAGCGGAGCGTCTTTCGGCTCTTCCGAAATCGGCAGGGGCAAAAAAGTCCTGATAGAGTTTGTCAGTGCGAATCCTACAGGACCGCTTACCATAGCGCACGGCAGGCAGGCGGCGTTCGGGGAATCCCTGTCGCGGATACTGAAGTGCGCGGGGTTTGAGGTGGCCAAGGAGTACTATATAAATGACGGAGGCAGGCAGATAAGGCTTCTCGGGGAATCTCTGAAGGTGCGCTATATGCAGTTAAAAGGGGAGCATGGGTATGAAATCCCCGAAGAAGGATACGAAGGGGAGTATCTTGTAGATATGGCGAAAGAGGTGAAGGACGACAATGAAAATTTTGAAGATTTTGCCGCAGGGCGCATACTTGAGGAAATAAAAAAAGACCTGCAGGCGTTCGGGGTGAATTTTGACCGGTGGACCAGGGAAAGCGGATTTTTGAAAGACAAAAGGGTCGAGCAACTCCTTGAGGTTCTGAAGGAAAAAGGGATGCTGTATTTCTCCGAGGGGTCATGGTGGTTTAAAAGCAGTGTTTACGGAGACGAGAAGGACCGGGTGGTTGTCAAAAGCGACGGTTCTTATACCTACCTTGCATCGGATATCGCATATCATAAGGACAAGATTGACAGGGGATACGATACTCTGGTAAACATAGTCGGACCCGACCACCACGGGTATATCCCGAGGATGAAGGCGGTGGTGGAGAATTTCGGGTTTGACCCGGAGCATCTGCGGTTCATAGTCGTACAACTTACGACACTGTACAGGGGTAAGGAAAAACTTTCCATGTCCACCAGGAAAGGGCAGTTTATCTCCCTGAAGCAGCTGATGGAAGATGTGGGCCCCGATGCGTCCAAGTTCTTCTTCATCTTCAGGAAAGCCGACAGCCACCTGGATTTTGACCTGGAACTCGCGAAGAAGAAGTCCGTGGAAAACCCGGTCTTTTACCTTCAGTATGCTTACGTGCGGATGAAACACATCCTGAAGTTTGCGGAGGAATCCGGCATAGACGTACGGCAGGCAGGTGCGGACCTGACCATGTTGAAAGAGGCGGAAGAGATTTCCATCGCAAAAAAACTGGCGCGCTTCGGCGATACCGTTGAAGGCGCCGCGA
Organism: uncultured bacterium; assembly: GCA_964413825.1. Lineage (GTDB taxonomy): Bacteria > Ratteibacteria > UBA8468 > B48-G9 > JAFGKM01 > JAFGKM01. The sequence goes on along the minus strand of CAYPTS010000034.1, from coordinate 14,417 downwards.
ATACTTACGGGGTGCACCTGCTTGCCGAGTACCTGCTCGACCTGTCCAAGGCGTTCCATTCCTATTACCACAAGCACAGGGTTGTGACGGACAACAGGGAACTTACCGCGGCAAGGGTGGTGCTTACCGGCGCACTGCTGACGGTTTTTTCGAGGGCGTTGGAATTGTTGAATATCTCCCTTCCCGACGAGATGTAATTTTTATGTTTTAAATGCTTCCCCTCCCTTGACGGGAGGGGATTAAGGGGAGGGTGAAGTTGAAGAATAATCCATTCGCGGAGGTCTGATAATGTACAAAGTGGCGGTATGCGGATTGAGGCATGGACACATAGGTTCAATAATCGGGCATATACAAAAAAATCCGGATATGCGGATTGTGGCGGTTGCCGAGGAGAACGTTGCCGAAGGGAAAAAGATTCTCGGCGAGACGAAACTGGATATAACCCACAAAAATATTGATGAACTCTTGAAGGACGCGGAGTTTGACATCCTGGCGGTGGGCGACGTGTATGCGAAGCGCGGGCAGGAGGTGATAAAGGGGCTTGAAGCAGGCAAACACATAATCAGCGACAAGCCCTTGTGCACCCGCATTGAAGAACTGGAACAGATTGAGAATATTTCGATACAAAAAAAACTCAGCGTTATGGTAGCGCTGGACCTGCGTTTTTATGCCTCGATTCAGACAGCCGTAAAACTTGTACGTGCGGGAGAGATAGGGGACGTCTCCAACGTAGCCGTCTTCGGCCTCCACCCTCTTGCATACCGGACGGGCAGGCCGGACTGGTACTTTGAGAAGGGACTGCACGGCGGCACCATTAACGACCTGATGATACATGGCGTGGATGCCCTCAACATGATAAACGGCTGTCCGGTGGCAGAGGTGGTCGGAGCGCGCACATGGAACTTTGAGATTCCCGAAGTCCCATTCTTTCAGGACGGGGCGCAGGGACTCTTGAGGATGGCGAACGGCGCCGGCGTTATCTTTGACGTTTCCTACAAGGCGGTACCGGGCCATTCAACGCCGTGGACATTCCGCTTCTGGGGAACGAAAGGAGAAATTTTCCTCGACCTGTCCTCTCCGGAGCTCATTATCCGCCATCCGGGTAAACCTGAAAAAAGGGTGTCCGCCGAGAGTAAAGACGGAGATTATGTTCAGGAAATAGTTTCGGAAATCAGGGGAGAAACCGGCGAAAGAATCCTTACCACCCGGGAATGCCTTGAATCCACGAGGCAGACCCTTTTGATACAGCAGGCCGCCGACCTGGGTCAATCCTGCGTTGCAGTATAATTATTTCCTGCGGAATAGGCAGGAGGATGGGAATTTATCGAGGTTGAGGGATGCTACGTGTTTTTTTGTCTTCCTGTCGTGGTAGCCGGATATATCCCCGGCTATGCCGAGTGTTTTCCTTATGCTTTCCATGAAAAGTTCCCGCACGTACTTTCCTGTGATGGACGATAGTGCGGCGGCGAAGGATTTTTTCTCAACATCCATGATAAAGTCCATCCTGAATCCTGTCCGGCCGTTTTGCAGGGAGTACGAGGAAATATCTTCTTTTTCCTCAAGCGCGGCGGGCGAGTAGCCGGGGAAATTATAAAGCAGGTAATCCCTGTAAAACTTAATGCCGCCTATTTTTCCCGCCTGCACCTCAAGATTGTCTTTTTCGGGAACGTCTTTTACTATACTGCAGAAGGTTAGGAAATCAAGCAGAAGTTTCGTTCCTCCTTTTTCCGTGAAACTGTTGATGCGGTTGGGGCAGACGGCAAAAGACCGGACTTTTTCTATCCCGACGTCGTTTTTTGCCGCCCAGAGGGCAAATTCATCACACCGTTTTTTTATCTTTTCAGGTTTTGCCCAGATAAAATCTTTCGGTAAATTGCCGGTACAGATATTCTCCCCGGATATACAGGACGTTCCTGTGCAGAAGGCATTCAATATGGCGGCCGGTGAAGATGGAAACTCTTTGTTTGCAAGGTAGAATATGGACGCGGCGGTTTCTTCCATTCTGGAAAATTTGTTTTTACTGCGCGCGGAAAAAAAAGTTTTGCTGTCGGCTATGTCGTCAAACCAGCAGGTACCGTCTCCGCCGTATTTCAGGAGAGTTCCCGTAACGACCAACGGACCCATGAGAGGACCCAGCCCGTTTTCATCTATTCCCAATACCCTTTTATACATTTCACCTCTTCCCCTCCTTGAGGGGGGAGGGTTCGGGTGGGGGTGAAATTGATTTTCACCCTCCCCTTTGTCCCCTCCCCTCAAGGGAGGGGAACAAGGTATGAACTCGCTAATTTTCCTTTACCGGATAAGGATGGACAGCCCGCTGATTATCAGTATAACCGCAAACATCCTTCTCAATTTTTCCCGCGGGGTGTTGATGCTCAATTTTGCGCCCAGGGGAGCCGCGGCCATCGAACCTATGGCAAGCAGTATTCCCAGGCGGAAGTCGACGTAACCCCTGACGATATATCCGGCGGCCCCCGATACGGAGTTAAAAAGTATCGCTATGAGCGCGGTGCCGATACAGGCGTGCATGGGGACCTTCAAGAAGATGTAGAGCAGGGGAATGAGCAGTACCGCCCCGCCGACTCCGCAAAGTCCCGATACAAGCCCGGCAAAAAGGCCTATAAGGATTGCGGAGACCTTGCTGTATTCCATCTCTCCTTCCTTGCAGGAGGTTTTGTTTTCCGGATGGAAAAGCATCTTGATGCCCAGGACCGTGACCAGGATTACGAAAAGATATTTCACGGCTGTCTCCGGCAGGCGGTCGGTAAGCAGTGCTCCCGCCTGCGCGCCCAGTATGCCGCAGGGCACTATGTAAAATGCTATTTTTGCTTTTACCTGGTTGTGCCTGGCGTAGTTTATCAGGGCGGAGACGGCAGAGAAGATTATCACGAAAAGACTGGTTCCTATCGCTTCTTTCATGGGCAGGTCGAAAACATGGAAGATTGCCGGTACGAGAAGGGAACCGCCGCCCATGCCGAACAGTCCGCACACGAAACCGGCAACAATTCCGGTAACCAGTCCCTGTATTATAAATATCATCTTAACTCCCGGGTACCCACATTCCCTTTTCCGTTCTTATGACGGTGCTGTAAGAATGAAGCATCCCATAGTTGGCGCAGTTGACGCCGTACCATCCTATTTTCTTCATCTGCGACAATTCACCTTTTATTTCGTCGACCATCACGACGCTTGAACGCACCTGCGAATGTACTCTTTGAATCAGTGCTATCTGGTCTTCGGTGGACAGGTATGAATATACGGGGGAAAGCGCATGGCTGTCTACCATGCCAACGAGTTCTTCGGGAAAAAGGTCTTTCTTTGTTTCAACCTCGACGGTGACGACGCTCAACTGGCCGAACAGCCCGCCTGCTTTGTCCTTCTTGGAACCCGGATATGTTGTGACGACAGGGACCTCAATACGGAAAAACACCTTCGGTTTTTCATCCACGGCCAGTACCTTTACCGAATAGGTGCATAGGTACCGTACAAGACATTTTTCCTTTGACACAGGGGTGTTTTTTTCTATGAAATACGGGTAGTCAAAGTCAATCTTTACCATGTTGGCTTTCAGTTCTTTGAGATAGTCTAAAACGTTTACTGCCAGTGTGGCGGTTCCTATTGTCCCTTTGTGTTTGTGAACTACGTGTATGAACCTGTCAATCCAGCTGGCTTCAAACTCCTGCATGATGCGGGCGTTGATGGAAAGGTTTGCCACCGTAGGCTGTCCTTCGGGATGGGAGCCCGATATTACCTTTATTGGAAAAGGCAGGTCTTTTATGCCCGCGTCAATCAGAAATTTCTTTTTGTCAAGCATTTTAACCTCCGTGATATTTGCTCTGTTTTTATAGCTCAACCAGTATAGCAGAAACTTCCGTGGAAAGCAACCTCTCTTACCCTGTCTTGCGCGAGAGTTTTTCGAGAACCTTTCCGGCGTAGGTCTCAACCTGCCAGAGCCGGGATTTCACGTAATAGTCCAGCCAGACATCCGCAACCAGTCCCCTGTGTGCATTTTGCCAGTGTTTTGCAAGTTTCTTTCCTTCAGTGATGGACGTTCTTATCTCGCCGGCTATCTGCTTTTCCGCCCATGGGTTGAACCGGTTTTTTTCCCCGTATAGCGTGGCGGAACGCACCCAGTGTTCTCTGAGTAAGTCAAGAGATTTGTTTCTCCAGTTCTGGAGTTCGGTTCCGGCGGAGAGGCATTCGAGAAATCTCCTGCCCGCGAGTTTTTTCATCTTTCCCGTTGTCAGGAAGCCCCGTGCTTTCGAGACTGCGTTCCCGGGCAGTTTCCCGTCCCTCATTGACCATGCGGCGAGTACGAGCGCATCAAGAGAAACCTCCATGCTCTCGCATGGGGCAAGAAAGGTATTGTACCTGCTCCATCCCGTGGCGACTATGCCTTTCAGTCTGTTTTTCCTGCCTGCTTCTATCCACGTCAGAAGATTTTCAGCGCGCACCCTGACATTGGGCACGTCTGCCATTATGCCGTCGGCGCCCTTGAATGCGGATGCTCCCCACATTGCTATGCCTGCCTTTGAGAATTTTACCATGGCGGCACCTACCTTCTCCGGTATTTTCGTGCCGTACGTCCAGACCATCAGGTCAGTTTTACCCGCCAGTTTTTTCAGTTCTCCGTCGGGCCATTCGCGCATCATGTCATCCCAGAGTATAGGCTGTACTCCTTTGCCCTGAAGGTGTTCCAGAACGGGAAGGACATGTTTGAGATAGAGAGAGTTTTTACCGGAAGATGCAACCGCTTTCTTGCAGGCAGGGCATGAACCCATCGTCCATGCCTCGTCTCCGCCGAGATGAAAGTGCTTTATCCTTCCTCCGTGGGTCCGCAGTACGTCGTCCACAAGAGATATGACAAGTTTGGCGCTGCCTTTCTTGCTGGGGCACAGTTCTCCGGCGTTATCAAGTTCACGCAGGTCTTTGAACCTCTTTTTGGATAGCACGTTTTCCATGTGCCCAAGGCACTGCACCAGCGGGATTACCTCTATGGATAGTTTTTCCGCCTTCGCGAAAAATTTCTCCACGGTCTCTTCGGAATATGCGGTGCGGTTCCGCAATTCGGGATACGTTTTCCACGGATACATGTCTTCCCACTCAACCGTGACGCAGTTTATACCGGCGCCCGCCATTATATCCAGGTGTTCAAGCAGTCTTTCCGGCGCAGGCGGCAGTCCTTTCAGGTCAAGATGAATCCCGCGAATCCCCACAAACGGTGTTTTCTTTTGAGACATAATAGCTCTCCTTTCCTATACAAAGCGGCTGAATACTTGATTTCCGAGCAGGACTCCCTGTTCGGTCAGCCGGTATCTGCCTTTTTTCTCTTCTATAAGCCCGTCGCCGAGCAGTTCTTTTACGTCCTTTTCAAACCCTTCGAAAAGATTTGTTTCAACCCCGCCGGAGAGCCTTAATCCCAGAAAGAGCTCTTCCTGCCGGCGGGAAAGAGGTGTTGACTGCCAGGTTTCAACTACAGCCTTCGTCGGAGAGGCGAGGTAGTCTGCAAGGATGGATGTATTTGCCTGCCGTCTGCCGTTGATGAAGGAGTGCGCGGCGGCTCCAAGCCCGAGGTAGTCTTTATTTTTCCAGTAGGTTATGTTGTGCCTGCATTCCTTGCCTTCCAGTGCAAAATTTGAGATTTCATAGCGGTTATATCCACTCTTTCCGAGATGCCGGACCGCAAGCAGGTACATCTCCGCATCCGTTGCTTCATCGGGAAAACTCAATCTTTCCCGGGTGTCTGCTGAATGCTTCCTGTCCCACATAGGGGTGCCTTCCTCAACCTGAAGGTTATAAACGGAGATGTGTTCCGGTTTTATGGAGACGGCTGTTTTGAGGGTATTCTCCCAGTCCTCAAGCGTCTGGGAGGGCAGTGCGGACATAAGGTCAAGACTGACGTTGTCAAAGCCCGCGGTGCGGCAGTCGTTGTATGCGTTGAGCGCCTGGTCTGCGGTATGGATGCGGCCGAGAATTTTCAGCAGGCGGTTATCGAAACTCTGCACGCCCAGAGAGATGCGGTTGATGCCCAGTTTTTTGAAAGAACGCAGTTTATCTGCATCAACCGTGCCCGGGTTTGCCTCCATCGTGATTTCCTGTCTATCCGGAAATCCTGTACAGACCTGCCTTACCGCCGAAAAAATCCGTTCAACCTGGGCAGGTGACAAGAGAGACGGCGTGCCGCCGCCGAAGTACAGCGTAGAAATGCCGCCGGACAGAAACTCCTTCTGCGCTTTGAGTTCTTCACAGATGGAATCTGCATAGCGGTCTATGGTGTTTTCGTCAATTCCGGGAAAAGAAACAAAATCGCAGTAGTCGCACTTTTTTACGCAGAACGGTATGTGTATGTATATCGCTCTCATTTGTTCATTTCACCGCACCCCTCCTCAATCCTCCCCCCTCGAGGAGGAGGAAACAGGTGGGGGGGGAATTACTTATTCATTTTAAGGACGGAGAGGAAAACCTCCTGTGGGATGTCCACCCTGCCTATTCTCTTCATCCGTCGTTTTCCTTCCTTCTGCTTTTCAAGGAGTTTCCTTTTCCTTGTTATATCCCCGCCGTAACATTTCTGCAGGACGTCCTTGCGCATGGGGGCGATACTCTCCCGTGCGACAACCTTGCCGCCTATGGTCGCCTGTATCGGAATTTCAAAATTATGGCGTGGGATGAGCGTGCGCAGTCTCGCCGCCAGCGCCCTGCCGACGTACTGCGCCTGGTCGCGCGTAACGATGGAACTTAATGCGTCCACCGGCTCGTAATTCAGCAGGATGTCCATCCGTACGACGTCTGAAACCCTGTATCCGGTTATCTCGTAATCCATGGAGGCGTATCCTCTTGTAGCGGCTTTCATCCGGTCGTGGAAATCGACTATTATGCGTGACAGCGGCAGTTCAAATATCATCATAACCCTTGTGGGGTCGAGGTACTCCATGGAAATAAACTCGCCGGTTTTTTCCTTGACCAATTCCATCACCGCACCGAGGTATTCCGCGGGAGATATAACTGTCAGACAGCAGAAGGGTTCCTCTATCTCGGCAATCTCCTGGGCCGGCGGCAGAAGAGATGGATTGTCGATAAACTTTGACGTGCCGTTTCTCAACTTTACCTTGTAGATGACGCTGGGAGCAGTAGCGATAATGTCCAGTTGAAATTCCCGTTCAATCCTCTCCTGCACTATTTCCATGTGGAGAAGTCCCAGGAACCCGCAGCGAAATCCATAGCCGAGAGCCGCTGAAGTTTCCTGTTCATAGTGCAGGGCGGCATCGTTCAACTGCAATTTCCCGATGGAGTCTCTCAATGTTCCGAAGTCATCACCGTCGACCGGGTAAAAACCGCAGAACACCATCGGCTTGGCCTCTTTATAGCCGGGCAGGGGTTTGGAAGCGGGTTTTTTCGCATCGGTCAGCGTGTCTCCGACCCTGCAGTCCCGCACGTCCTTCACGCCGGCAATGACGTACCCGACCTCTCCTGCTGATATTTTTTTGCACGGGAAAAACCCCAGTTGCAGGTATCCGACCTCCTGTACCTCGAACTGCTTGCCTGTGCTCATCACCTGCATATCCATGCCCGCATATATTTCCCCGTTGAACACCCGTATTTTCGCCACGACCCCGCGGTAGGTGTCGTAGTGCGAGTCAAAGATAAGCGACTGCAGGTGCGAAGTATCCGTTTCTTTCGGCGGAGGTATTCGGTCAATGATTGCCTGTATAATTTCTTCTATGCCTTTGCCTGTCTTTGCCGAGGTGTAGAGCACGTTTTTTTCCTGTATGGAAAAAGCGTTCTTCAGTTCCTCTACGACCCTTTCCGGGTCGGCGGAAGCCAGGTCCATCTTGTTTATGACGGGAATGATGACAAGGTTGTTCTCCTTTGCAAGGTGTGCGTTCGCCAGCGTCTGCGCCTCCACGCCCTGTGTTGCGTCAACCAGCAGAATTGCGCCTTCGCATGCAACCAGCGAGCGGGAGACCTCGTAGGAAAAATCCACGTGCCCCGGGGTGTCTATCAGGTTGAATATATACCCTTTGTATTCCATGCGTATCGCCTGCGCCTTAATGGTGATGCCCCGTTCGCGTTCCAGGTCCATCGTGTCCAGAACCTGCTCCCGCATCTTCCTCTGCTCGACCGCTCCGGTGAAAGAAAGCAGGCGGTCGGCAAGGGTGGATTTGCCGTGGTCGATATGCGCTATAATTGAAAAATTCCTGATTTGCTGAAGCATGTTACCTCTTCTTGAACTCCTCGATTTCCTTCCGGAGCTTGGGAGAAACGGGATGACACTGGCAGTGTCTGGCGTAGTCAATATGCCATTTCATTCTCTGCTCATGCGTCGGATTCTTCGGCATCTTATTGGCAATATGCCATTCTTTATTCACTTTCTTGTCTTTCACTGGCGGAGGGGGTGGGATTCGAACCCACGGTACGGCCTTTTGACCGTACAACGGATTAGCAATCCGCCGCATTAGGCCAGCTATGCTACCCCTCCGTTGTTGCGTCCTATATTATACTATTTTTCATCAGAGAACGTCCATTTCCATTAAATGTCCCTCAAATTCCGACATAAGAATCCTTGGTGCTGAGGGGAAAGGAAAGAGTTGACGTGCGAGTGTGGAAGCACAGTCATAAGACAAGGTGAAAAGCATAAGCGTTCGGACGATTACCTTACTCGGAGCTGTTTGAGTCCGCCGAAACGGGCGGGCGAGTTCTCCGAGAGGTTTTCCATTTCACCGTAGTCCTTATCTGTGCTGGAGCCAAAGCCCGTAGGGCTGTTTCGAGCACGGAAACTGCTTTCTTTCCTCTCTGGTTCCTTATGTCGGAATCTCAGATGTCCCTATTGATATTGTGAGCCGTTTTGCTTACAATTGTAAGCAGGTTAGCTTACAACTATGGAGAATAAAATGAGGGATTCTCCGTCAATTTCTTCTTTCATTTTTTGTTGGACTCCACTAAATTAAAATTGTCAGGTCGCGAAGCCATTATTTCTTCTATTTCATGGAAACTCAAGGGTTCAAAGTGCCAGGCATCGATTCCAACATCAAAACTTTTGCCCCATCCCTCCAACTTGCCATGTGAATGGCCGAATAGATGCCAGGTATTATAATGGGATTTAGGCCAGGTGCGCATGGAATAATGACATAGAGTGATTTCAGTTTTTTCTACGCATACCGTTGCCATAGGCCCAATAATTTTATGGAAGGCAATCTCTTGTTCTCTGTTGAACGTCTCCACCACTTCCGGTAGGCCTTTATCATGTGAACCAAGAATAAAATTTATGGTGCCGTTCAATCTTTTCAGAATCGTCATTTTATTTTCGGGGTTGCCGAACGCGAAATCTCCTAAATGATAAACAATGTCTTTCGGGTTGATTTTGTCGTTCCACTTCCGGATTAATACCTTGTTCATTTCATCAACGTCCTTGAAGGGGCGAGAACTGTACTCAATGATTCTCTTATGATTGAAATGATGGTCTGCGGTAAAAAAGGTGTTCATTTAGCCCACTTTCCTGTATCTGGTGCTGCGGCCGAGGCCGAGACGTTCTATTCTCTTGAGCCGCAGGAGTTTATCAAGGGCTTGATTGACTGTCGGCCTGGCAATCTTGGTCTGTTTCGCTATTTCCCCGGCGGTTGCTTCTTTGACCTGGTGGAGATACTGCCATACGGCAATTTGTTTATGTGAAAGTATTTTCTCAATGTCCTCCCTGGACAGTAATTCAACTGCTATTCTTGACTGTTTAAGAAATACGGTCAGGAAAAAATCCAGCCAGGGCACAATGTCTTCTTTTTTTGTTTTGAACGTTTTCTGGCTTTTTCTCAAGGCCAGGTAGTATTCCGGCTTATTATCTTCAATCAATTTCTCGTGAGAAACATAGGGCATATACAGATATCCGGACTGTAAGAGCATAAGGTTCGTCAGGATTCTTGAAAGACGGCCGTTCCCATCCTGAAAGGGATGAATTTTGAGGAATTCCACAAGAAAGTTAGAGATAACAAGAAGAGGGTGATGGTTCTTGTTTTTGAAAGCATCCTGTGTCCATTCAACCAGTTCAAGCATTTCTTTGGGCGTAAGATAAGCGGGAGTAGTATCGAAAAGAATGCCGATTGATTTACCTGCTGCATCTATCATTTGGACTTTGTTTTCCTGTTTTTTGTATTCTCCCCTGTGCCTGACATCTTTTTCAACATATTTCAGCATCTCTTTGTGAAAGGATTTTATCGTGTTCTCGGAAAATTTGAGCGTCTTCCAGGAATCAAAGACGTTCTGCAGTAATTCATAGTATCCTTTGACTTCCTGCTTGTCCCTGTCGGAGAATTTCTGTATGGAGATACCTCGCATCAATTTTTCTATATCTTTATCGGAGAGTTTCGCCCCTTCTATACGGGTGGAAGCGCCGGTGGATGTAACCAGAACAGATTTTTTGAGGCGTCCCAGCAATTGAGGGCTTAATCTCGCACCGGCAACCCACTGTCCTTTCAATTCGTCTATCTGTGCAATTTTAGACCAGACAGAAGCCGGCATATTCTGAATTCTTTTTTCAAGTGCGTTTTTCATGATGATAATCATATATTTTAACTGTATTAGATTATATTAGATTATATAAGATTATATAAGATAGATTATAAAAAGTCAAGAGCAATTTTTACTATTTGGGGCTGTTTGTAAGCTTTTAAAAGAGTACCACCGTAAGCCAGTAAAAATAGCCCACCCTGCTGTTTGTTTTTTATCTTGTTTTTAAGCTTTTAAGAGAGCATCCTCATTTTCATAGCAGGCTGCGTGTCCAAAAAGTGTCCATGAGAGAGCGGAATTGGCATAAACAGGCATGGCAGAAACTAAATCAGAAACAATAAGGAGATGAAGGAATGGCGAAGGTTTTATACCTTAAAGTATATTATCGGAAATGGTTTGCCAGTAGTAACAATAAGTGCAATGCAGATTAGCATGAGAAATTACATCGACTTGACAGGTCAAATTCGCCACGGGTCTTATAGCAAATAACGTTCAAGCCCTTAACACGTCTACATTCCATGCAGTTTTTCTTATTTATTATGTAGTGAACACATAATAACACTTGACAAGTTAATAAAAGCATGGTATAATAATAAGTAGTGAATAAACAAGGGGGCGGAGATGGGCGGATTCCTGCGGGAGATGAAGCGGCGGGATAAACACGGACGGCAGTACAGTTACTGGGTGGCGGTAAAGAGTTACCGCGATAGAAAGACCGGCAAAGTCAGACATAAAGTATTACAGACGTTCGGGCGGCTGACGGAAAAGGAAGCGGAAAACTTAAGGGTGTTACGGCAGTTGAAAGAGATGGGCAAAGAAGTACTGGTAACTACGTGGGAACAGATACAGGTGGGCGCCAGTTACGAATACCTGAGCATCCGGATACTGCACGAGATATTTCATCTGTGGAAGTTGAAGGATGTGCTGAAAGGAGAAACAACTGCGCTGGCAGACTGGGCAGCCATAGCGGAGATATTAACACTAAACCGTGCATTATGTCCCAACAGCGACTACCGTGTAAGCGGTTGGTATCCGACCACGGTACTGCCGCAACTGTTGAACATCCCTGCCCCACTGGTAAACCCTACCCGTATCTACCGGTGCCTTGATGAAGTGTATTTGCAGGATGAGCAGATACAGCGGCATCTGTTTAAGATGATACCCGCTCTGGGGTTTGATAACTTCTCATTAATCCTTTATGACATCACCAGTACCTACTTTGAAGGATACCGGTGTCCGATAGCCAGATACGGGCTGTCCCGAGACCACCGCAATGACAGGCCGCAGGTGCTTTTAGCACTGGCGGTAAGTAAAGAAGGCTTTCCTTTTTACTGGCAGGTGTTATCAGGAGAGATACACGACTCTTCTACCGTGAAAGAAACAGTTACTGCACTGCGTGAGAAGTTCCAGGTAAAAAAGGTCTGTCTGGTGATGGACAAGGGGATGGTTAACAAGGATAACCTGGCTGCGATAGAAAAAGAGAACGCGGACAACATCTTCTATCTGGTGACCATAGCCAAGACATCATTCCGGAAACTTGCCAGTTTCCCCAAAAAGGTGCTTACTTGCATAGCAACCAGACTGGAAAAAGAGATGGAAGAGCAAGTGAAAGAACCGGACAAGATAGACTACGGCAGGATAATGGAAGAATACCCGTACTTCACCTGTCATTCCAAACGTGCTTACTACCACGTTCTTGAGCAACGAGATAAAACCTGCCGATACGTATTGTGCTTTAACCCGGAGAAGTTTGTGGAAGAGAGAAAACAGCGTGCAGCGAAGATAGAATCCGTGGAAAGATGGCTGCAGCAGAAGAATAACCAATTGACCAATGCCAAAAAGGTACGGAATAAACAACGTACGGAAAAAGAGGTCTTCTCGTATCTGGAGAAACGTAAAGTGGAAGGCCTGTTTTCAACCATGGTTGTCAAAAGGCGAAACAGCAGGAAGTTACAGATACGCTGGAAGATAAACGCTGAGAAACTGAATCTGATAAAAAGTACTGACGGCTGTTATTGTATCAAGACCAACTTGCCGCAGACACTTGATACTACTGCTGACTTCTTAGTCTCCTCATACAGACAGCGCAGGCAGGTGGAGGTTGCTTTCTCTTACCTGAAGGGGTTTGTGGATATAAGGCCGTTGTATCATCACAAACAAGAAAGAGTAAAGGCGCACGTTACCATCTGTATCCTGGCATATCTGTTGCAGGTAACGGTAGAATATCTGTTAAAGAAGGCAGGGCATAATCTCTCTTTCCGGCAGTTCATCTCAAAACTGGTTACCCGGCGTGCCGTACAACTGGAAATTGCAAACCTGAAGAAAAGCCAGATACGCATACCGCAGATTCCACAGGACATAAGAAAACTCGTTTCGGCGGTAAGTCCTGAATTGTTTACTCAGATAAAAGCAGGAATACAAAACGGGGAAAACACCTTGTAGTGAACACGCCAAATTCTCAAATCACTACTCCCGCAACGGTTTACAACTTCCGTGGCGAATTAGACTTGACAGATTCGAAATTACATGATATATTAATTTTAAATAATTGGAATATCCGGATATTCCACAAATGAAAAATTATGGAATCCATAGACAAGAACAATGAACTTCCGATAAAGTATCAGGTAAGAAAAAGCCTTGAGAAATACATCATAAACGAGTGCAAGCCAGGAGACAGGTTTTTCTCCGAGCGAGAGCTGGCGGATAAGTTTTCCGTTGCCAGAGGAACCGTAAGCCGTGTAATAGACCAACTGGTGCATAAAGGACTGCTGGTCAAGGTTCAGGGCCGGGGAACATTTGTATCTCAACCATCCCAGAAACTCAGCACGACAATATCTTCAATTGGAGTTATACTGCCATTTTCCGATAACGAGGGGGGAGGCGAAATTATGCAGGGTATCAGTGAAGTCGCTTATGAAAAGGGCTATGAGATTCTCTTTGCCACGTCACACGGACTGTTTGAAAAAGAAATCTCGCATATAGAGCGATTCAAAAACATTACGAAAGGAATTATTTTTTATCCGCTTTATGAATATAAATATCACAACAATATTATCAAATATCTTTCCAATGTCTCACGTGAAAAATTTCCGTTTGTGCTGATTGACAAGCATTTTGAAGGAATTAACATCCCCTTTGTCGAGACGGACCACAGGGAGGCATCCTATCGGGCAACCACCTGCCTGGCGGAACGGGGTCATACAAATATCGCCCACCTTACGATGCGATGCTGGAAGGTTATAAGCTCCCTGAACGACAGGATGGAAGGGTACATTCAGGCGGTAACGGAACGGAACTTTCAGCCTCATATTATTGAGGTAAGCGAGCAAACGATGAAAATGCCTGCCCGCAGATTCCTTAGATTTATACAAGAAAATTTTATTACCGCAATTTCAGCAGCAAGCAACCAATACATCTATCTTATGCAGGAAGAAATCATCATGAAAAGACTTAAGATGCCCGACATCGAGATAGCCGGTATCGACCAGGAGTTTTTTAGAAGCGGAGTGCCCGTGATGACGGTTATCCAGCCTAAAAAGGAAATCGGAAGGGATGCATGTAGAAAACTTTTTGATATCATGGAAAATAAAAAAATCGAGCGTGCTTCCCGACTGAAACCGCTACCGGTCAGTGAAAATACAAGGGCAAAACAACCAATGAAATGCGAAGTAAGATAGGAACATTTGTTTTGACAAAAAGCATTTTTAAAACCACAGTTCCTTACGAAAAGACGGGTATTTTAGGGAGGTGAGGATATGCAATATTCGTATATAAAACTGAAAAATATGCAGAACAAATAAAAAAACGGAGGTTTAAAATGTATCGAATGAAAAACCGGATTTATAAAAGCAATTCATATGCCTTTACGTTGATAGAGCTGCTGGTTGTAGTGGCTATCATAGCCATCCTTGCGGCAATGC